>JAPPGB010000128.1 GCA_028821475.1 Spirochaetaceae bacterium | reverse complement strand
GCGGTGGCATGCCGCGGCGGGCGTGGTCGCGGCCGGAGTCGCCGTGTGCGCGTGGGCCGGTTGGTGGGGCGGTGGGCGGTGGCTGGCGCCGGCGGCAGGAGTCGCCGCGCTTGCCGCCTATCCGTTGCGCCGGTGGTCGGCCCGGCGGCCGGGGGGCGCGGCCGGCCGTTACCTGTGCGCGATCGGATTGCTTCCGGTGGCGGGCGCGCTTGTCGACCAGGTCGCGCAACTGACCCGCGGCGCGCCACTGTCCCTGGCGGTTGCGGGAGCCGGCGCGGCGGCGCTCGGTGCGGGCTATCTGCTCGCCGAGCTCGATTATCTGCGTGCGCCGGCAGGTTCTTGCGGCGCCGGCCGGAAGCCGGATTTCGAGGAGGAAGGCCTGCTGCAGCAACGACTGGCGATCGCCGGGTATCTCACCACCGGCGTCGCGCACGAGTTCAAGAACACGCTCGGCCACATCAAGACCACCGCGGAGTGGGGCGCCGCCGGCGGTGATCCACAGCGTGCGCTGCAACTGATTCGCAGCCACGTGGGTGATGGCGTCAGCGGCGTGAACGAGATGCTCACCACGACGCTCCGGGATGGCCCGGAAGCACGCTCGAAGGTTTCGCTGTTGAGCGAGATCAACAAGATCCTGGGAGTGGTGGCGGCGACCCTGCAGGTGGTGCGGATCACGATTCGGCTGCAGGTGCCGGCGGAACTCGTCCTGGTGACCCGCCGCAGCGAGCTGATGCTGGCGCTGCTGAATCTGATCCACAACGCGGGTCAGGCGACCACCGAGCACAGTCCCGGGGGCGGCGCCGTCACCGTTACCGGCCGCGAGGAGGCCGATCGGTGCATCCTGGAGGTGACCGACGGCGCCGGAGGCGTGGATCCGGCCGCGGTCGGAACGCTGTTCGACCGGGGATACGGCACCGGGGCGGGCTCCGGTGTCGGGCTCCACCTCGCGCGTCGCCTGGTCGAACGCAACAACGGCAGCCTTACCTACCACGCGATTCCCGGTGGAAGCTGCTTCCGCATCGCACTGCCGATGGAACCGTCGCCGGGCGGCGTGGGCGCGGTGCGGGGTGGCTAGCGGCGTGGACGGCGAGCCGGTCGAGCTGTTCGACGAACAGGGCCGCAGCCGCGGATTCTACTCTCCGCGCAACCGGCTCAACGAGCTGACCGGCAAGGAGTGGTTGTACTGGACGCGCTCGGTGATCCACCGCCCCTATCCGCCCAACTGCCAGCACGCCCTGCGCCGCCTGCACGGCGGGCAGAAGCCGCCGGACCTGTGCGCTGACCTGATTCGCGTGTTCACCAAGAGCGATGCGCTGGTGCTGGATCCGTTCATGGGGGTGGGCGGCACTCTGCTGGGCGCCGCGCGTGCGGGACGAAGCGCGGTAGGCATCGAAATCAACCCGCGCTGGATCGAAATCTACCGCGAGGTGTGCCGCCGCGAAGGCCTCGCCAGGTTTCCGGCCCACGCCGGCGACGCGGCCACGGTGCTGGAGCAGGTCAGTGGTCCATTCGACCTGGTGCTCACCGACGTCCCGTACTGGAACATGGACGTGGCGCCGCGTTCGCAGGGCACGTACAAGCGCGTCGGGTCGCCGTCGCGGCCGGCGGCGCAGACGCGGCTCGACCGGTTCGGGGCGGCGTCGGAGTACGCCGATAAGGCCGCCTGGCTCGGTGCGATGCAGCGCGTGTTCCGGCTGGCGTGCGAGCGTCTCAAGCCGGGCGGGCACCTGCTTTCGTTCATCGGCGACATGTACATGGGGGGCGTCTACCACGCCTTGTCGGCGGAGTTGGGGGCGGCGCTCAGCGGCATCGAGCCTCTGGTGTGGCAGGCCAACCTGGTTTGGTATGACGTCTCCAAGAAGCTGCACATCTACGGCTACCGCTATCGTTACATTCCCTCGCTGGTGCACCAGAACGTGCTGGTGTTCCGCAAGGCGCAGTAGTGGTCGTCTACGGGGTGCATCCCATTGCCGAGCTGCTCGGACGTGCCGCCGCGGGCCGCGGGGAGTGGCCGCGCGCGGCGGAGCTGCTGGTGGCGCGGGACAACGCCGCCGTGCGCCGCCTGGGCCGGCAGGCGGAGGTGCTGGGGATTCCGGTTCGGCAGGTGAGCGCGGCGGAGCTGGCGCGGCGTTGCGGCAGTGACGCACATCGCGGCGTGGCGCTGGTGGGCGCGCCCGGTTCCGGCCGTACGCCGGCGAACAGCGTGCGGAGAGCTCCGCCGGGTGCCCGTCGAGCCGCGGCGCCGGTTTCGTTGCGCGTTGCGCTGGCCGGCTTGTCGCAGCGCCCGGCGGCGCTGGTCGCAGTGGCGGACGGCATCACCGATCCCGCCAACCTGGGCAGCATCACGCGCAGCGCCGAGCAGTTCGGGACCGACCTGCTGGTGGTGCCGCGGCGCCGGTCGGCGCGCTTCGATGACACGGTGATGCGGGTGTCGGCGGGAGCGGCGGCGCACGTGGCCGCCGTACCGGTGTCCAACGTGGCGGCCGCACTGGAACAGCTCAAGCGCGCCGGCTTCTGGATTTACGGCGCCGACCTGGCGGGTGAGCCGCTCGACGAGGTACGGTTTCCGGCGCGGGTGGCGCTGGTACTGGGATCGGAGGGCGGCGGTCTGCACGAACTGGTGCGCCGCCGCTGCGACCACCTGGTGCGCATCCCGACCAGGGGGCGGCTGGACTCCCTGAACGTTGCCGTGGCCGCGGCGATCCTCTTGTACGAGGTGGTTCGGCAGCGGAGGAGCCGAACCTGACGCACGAACGGCGTCGGCGGACGACGACGCCGGGCGGCGATCATGTACGAGATCGGAAGGCGGTGGCGGGCACGGTCACGAGGTGCGCTGTGGCGCCGGGGCCGCGTTGAACAGGTGCGCACCGATGTCGGTGCGCCACCATGCGCCGGGGAAGCGCACCTGCTGCACCAGCGCGTAGGCGTTGGCGCGCGCGTTCGCGACATTGCTGCCGAGACCGGTGGCGGCGAAGCAGCGGCCGCCGCCGGTGCGCAGACTGCCGCCGGAGCGCGCGGTGCCGGCGTGAAACACCTCGCCGCGCGGATCCCCGGGCGGCGGCAGCGAGGCAACCGGCAGGCCGCTTCGATACGGGCCCGGGTAGCCGTCGGCCGCGGCCACTACGCACACGGCGGTCTGGTCGTGCCAGGACAGCGGGACATCGTCAAGGCTGCCGGCTGCCACCGTCCAAAGCAACTCAGCCGGGTCGGTCGCCAGCAGCGGCATGAGCACCTCGGTCTCCGGATCGCCGAGGCGCACGTTGAATTCCAGCACGCGCGGGCCCTGCGCGGTCACCATGATGCCGATGAACAGCACACCGCGGTACAGCAAGCCCTCCGCGCGCAGCGCACGCACCGTCGGTTGCACAATCTGCGCGTCGAGCTTCGCGGCGAGCGCGCCGTCCACCCAGGGTGCCGGGCATACCGCGCCCATCCCCCCGGTGTTGAGGCCGGCGCCGCCGTCCTGTGCCTTCTTGTAGTCGCTGCAGATCGGCAGCAACGAGGCGCTGCTGCCGTCCATCAGCAGGAACAGCGACAGCTCGAATCCATGCAGGTACTGTTCCGCGAGTAGCGGGCCGCTGGCCAGTGCCGCGGTGCCGAATTGCAGCAGCGCCGCGCGGTCGTCCGACTCCAGCACGCCCTTGCCGCCGGCGAGACCGTCCATCTTCAACACCAGGGCACCGCGATGATCGGACAGCAGCGCCTCCAGCGCGGCCCGGTCGTGTACTTCGCGGGCGTCGGCCGCCGGAATCCGGTGGCGCAGCAGAAACGCCTTGCAGAACGCCTTGCTCGACTCGAGCCGGGCCGCGTGCGCCGACGGGCCCACCACCGCCACGCCGGCGTCGCGCAGCAGGTCCGCCGCGCCGGCGGCCAGCGCGTCCTCCGGGCCGATCACGGCAAGGTCGACGCCGTGGCGCCGCGCCGCATCGCGCACGCGGGCGGGGTCGCCGGCCGGCACGTCCGGAAGATTGCGCCCCAGATCGCCGGTAGCGGCGTTGCCGGGCGCAATCAGCACCTCCTCGACCCGTGTACTCGCCGCCAGCCGCCAGACGAGGGCGTGCTCGCGCGCGCCGCTGCCGACTACCAATACGCGCATCGGAATCCGATCAGGGTGCGGCGCCGGCGCGCAAGTCGCTGATTGCGCTCAAGATACCGGCGCGTCGCGCTTGCCCGGTCGGGCTGCCCGTGGTAGGCTCCCGCATCGATCTGGGCATGGATATCGGTAGTCGCATGAGTTCACCCATGAGTTCAGTGGTGCCGACCGGCGCTGCACACCGGATTGCGCGACGCGGCGCGGCACAGCGGCGCCCGGCGTGGACCTGCCGGGAGTCCCGGGAACCGGCGCCGGCAAGGGTAGCGCCCCGCACCGCCGCCGTCAACGCAGGCCGGTGAGCGCGCGCGCACCGGCACGCCCACGAGGCTCGCGCGAGGCAGAGTCCTCCGTGGATCGGTACAAGGCCGCCGAACGGCGCGCCCTTTCCGGTGCCCGGCGGTTGGCGGCCGCGATGACTCGTCCGGCGGTATACCTCTGCCGCCACGCCGCCGTCATCGGCAACCAGAGACTCACCGTCATGATCGTTCCGCACTCGCAGCGGAAGGCCGTGAACCTGCAGTTCTCGGTGTTCGGCCTGTTGTTCGTGTGCGTGATGCTGGCGGCGCTGCTGGTGGTGTCGGTTTCTCTGTCCACCGGCTTCACGCGGACCCACGAGCGGTTCCTGGATGCGAGCCGCGCGTTGGCCGCGAGCGAGACGACGGTCGAAAGCATGACCGATGAAGTGAAGGAACTGCAGCGCGTGGTGATCCAGTTCCGGCAGTCGTTGGAACGGGTGTTGGGCGTGGTAGGTACCGAGAACGCGCGCGGCTACCTGACCGGCGGCGTCGGCGGCGACCTCGCTTCGTTCGTGAGCGAGTCGCTGGTGATTGCCAGCGACGTGCGCAGCCTGACCGAGCTGCGCAGCCTGCGCACCTACCTGGAGGCGGCGCTCGGTCCGCTGCAGGAGATCGAGAATGCCCTCGTCGCGCAACGCGAGCTGCTGGTCGACATTCCGAGCATGTGGCCGGTGGCAGCCGGCAAGGGCTACATCACGGCGGACTTCGGTCCTGCCATCCATCCGTTCAACCGCCGCTGGTACATCCACAAGGGGATAGACATCGCCTGGCTGCGCGGCACCGAGATCGTCGCCACCGCCAACGGCCGCGTGCAACGGATCGGATACGAGCCCCACAACCTCGGCCACTTCGTGATCGTAAAGCACAAGTACGGCTTCGCGACCGTGTACGGTCACCTGGGCCGGCGGCCGCTGGTCAAGGCGGGGCAGCAGGTCGAGCGTGGCGCGGTGCTCGGCTACCTCGGCAGCACGGGGCTCTCCACCGGGCCCCACCTGCACTACGAGGTCTGGATTGCGGAGCAGGTGGTGAACCCGCGGCAGTTCCTGTCCATTCTCAACAGCTCACGCAGCGGCGGCCGCGGCACCCTGGCGCGCTGACGCGGCTCACGCCTGCCAGGCGTCGACCTGCGCCGCAATGTTTCGGTGCGCGTCGTCGAGCACGGCCGCCATCGTCTGCCGGTCGGTCGCCGGCGGATAGATCGCGAGCACCTTGATCCGGTAGTGGATGCCCGCCAGGTTGCCGAACGCGCCGAGCCGGGAGATCGCGGTGCCGCCGTCAAGTGCTACCGCCACGATCGGCAGACCGGTGTGCTCGGCAAGAACGCGGGTTCCGGCACGGTAGAAGCGCGCCACCTTGCCGTCCCGGGAGCGCGTGCCTTCCGGGAACACGGCAAGGCTGCAGGGCGGATAGGGCGAGCCGGGGTCGGCGTGCCGGTCGAGCTGCGCCAGCCGGACCAGTGCCCGGCGGGTGGGGCGAAACGGGCCGTGGCGGTCGATCGCCGCGTGCTCGCCGTAGCGCAGGCACTTGGACAGCGTCGGGATACCGCGAAACAGCGAGCGCTTGGCGATGAACTTGGGGGGATGGCGCGGAAACGCCGCCACCAGCATCGGGATGTCGGCCAGGCTCTGGTGGTTGCTGAGCATGATGAAGCGCCGCGGCAACTCGCCGGCGCCGCCGGTGTCCGCCGTGTAGCGCAACCCACAGAAGCGATGCACGGTAGCGATCATGCGCCGGCCCTGCACGGTCATGAACCGTTCCACCACCTGCCGTCTTCGTCTTCGCCAGCTCATGGTGACCAGGATGCGCAACTCGCTGAACAGGAAGATTACCACGAGGTACGTCAGGGCGACCGCAACGCCACCCGGCGCCGACCGCGTGCGGCGGCGCGTCAGATGCAGCCGGCGGTACAACGTCAGGTCACGCGCGGCCGGCGTGCGCCGCCAGTCCGGCGCGCCGGGCGCGCCGGAACAGGTCCGGCATGTCGGCGGCGGCGACCACCCGCACCCGTTCGGCGCGCAGGAGATCGTGATCGGCGAACCACTCGGGCAGAACGTAGCCCCAGTCGGCGAGGCAGGTGGCGATGCGCCGGTCCGCGTTGCCGAGCAGGTGGTCGAGCTGGTCTTCCACGAACAGGGCGTGCGCTCCGGGTGTGCGGTCCAGGTGTTCGCCGATCATGTCCAGCTTGCGAGCGTCGGCGCCGTCCGGGTTGCTGGCGGCGTGGAACACGGCGCCGGGGGGAATCGGTATGCGGTGGGCGTGCAGGATCTCGCACACCAGCGGCGCCGCCTTGGTGGACAGGATGCGGACGTTGGTCAGGTCGCCGGCGGCCAGCAGCCGGCGCATGTGCGGGTACAGGCGGTTGAGCGCCAGCCAGTGCGCCTTGTCGCGCGCCAGGAAGGCGCCGCGGGTGCGGGCCATGGCGACCTTGTACCGGCCGATGCACCGGCTGCCGAGCGCGGCCCGGTAGGCGTCGAACGCGGGCACGGTGGCCGGCCCGTGGAAGTCCGCCTCGGCCTGCTCGCGCGCCAGGATCTGCTGAATCACCACGTAGTCCTCACCGGATCGGATCAGCGGCCGCATCTGCCGGAACCGGCGGCGTGCGTGCAGGCTGATGTGCTCTTCCCTGTTGGCGCCGCCCGCGCGGCGCTCAGCGCCGCCAAGCTGCCGCCAGGTGAGCCAGCTGCTGACGAAGCACTCCCGCTCCGAGTCGCACACGACGCCGTCGAAGTCGAGGTAGAGCAGCAGCGGGCGGTCGGCGCGCGTCACGCTTGCGGTCAGCCGCCGACCAGGTGCAGCGTCTCGCCGGCGTGGTCGACGGAGAGGATGCCCTCCGCCTCGCGGTCGCGGTAATCGTCGGGATTCACGGCGGCCGGGTCGAGGTAGCCGAGGTTGATGCGGGCGCACAGTTCCGGCGCGAGGCCGGTGGCCAGCACCACGTCGATACGCGGGCGCTCGACGCCGTCGCGGTAGCTGCCCTCGCCCCGCACCAGGGCGGAGTGCGCCAGCACGCCGCGCGGAACGTCGCTGAATTGGCCCATGCGGCTGGTGAAGTACTCGGCGACGTGGTAGCCGACCTGCTCCAGGTAGCTGCCCCAGGTGCGGGAGATCTCGCGGATGTGCGGTCCGTACACGATCAGGGTGCCGCCGTCGGCGACCACCGGCTCCAGCTTGTACATCACCTTGCCGCCCACCCACATCTCGTCATACATCTCCGGGGCGCGTCCGAACACGGTGTGGTACGCACGCGGCTTGCGTACCACGTGCACCCGTTCCGAGTGGTCCACCGCCCGCTGCCACGCGTCTTCGGGGGCACCCACGTACATGCCTTCCAGGCCGCCGCCCGAGGTCACCACCATGGCGACGAGGTGACGCGGTACGTCGACCATCTCCGCGGCGCGTTCGACTACCGCGCGTGCCGGCGTGGCTCGCTGCCCGATGGTCTTGCGGCACGTGATGACCGCGGACAGCCAGTGAAAGAAGTCCAGGAACTCGCCGCCGGATATGCCGGGGAACAGGTACTTGTGGCCGCCGGAGAACCCGACGATCTCGTGCGGGAACACCGGGCCGACGATGAGGATCAGGTCGTAGTCGAAGATGGCGCGGTTGATGGTGACGTCGATCGGTTCCGCGAACAGGCCGCCGGTGATGTCGGCGATCTCCCGTGCTTCGAAGCGGCCGATCCTGACCAGGGTATCGGGCCGGTCCCAGCGGTGGTTCATGAACCGCGACGATGGGAATTCCGCCTCCCGCTGCGCCGGCGTAAGACCGTACAGGCCCAGGATCTCGGCGTCGCTCATGACCGGGTGGGTGCCGAGCGCCACCATGTAGTCGAGCTGCGCGGCGCGCGTGCCGATCACCTGCTGCACGGCGCGGATCAGCAGCGGCATGGGTGCGGTGCGGGTGGCGTCCGGGGTCAGGGCGAGCACCCGGCGGTCCTGCACCAGGTGCGCCGGCGTACCGGCCTCCAGGTGCGCGCACACGGTGGCCAGGTCCCACGCCCCGGCGGTGTCCGGCCTCGCTGCAAGCGCAGTCGTGGTCTGTGCCATGTTCACCCTCCTCGTTGCGGCGCGGCCCAGGGCGGCTGTTCGGGCAGAATCGCCTGAAACTCCGCCAGCAGCGCGTCCTCGTACGCGCCGGCGAAGGAGCCCGCGAAGAAGCGCTCCAGTCCTTCATCCTGCAATTGCCGCCAGGATTCCTCTTCCCGGCCCGGTGCGATCGGGAAGAACAGCGCACCGATGGTGCGCGCCGCCCGCCAGTCGCCGGGGGCATCGCCGACCATCAGGACGTGGCCGTCCGCGTACCTGCCGCCAGCGGCCTGCTGCAGCATTTCGCTCTTGCTGCCCACCTCCTGCCCGGCGATTGCGCGGACGTAACCGTCAAGCCGGTGTTCGGCCCACTCGCGGCGCAGCGCCTCGCTCGGCGTGGCCGACACCACGATCACGTCCGCCCGCTCCTGCAGTTCCGACAGGATCGTCTCGACGCCCGGAAACGGAGGCACGCCCTGCACCATGCGGGCGATCGAGCTGTTCACGGCGTTGGACCAGTCGAGCACCTGGCGCAACTCCGGGTCGTTGCTGTCGCGTACGGCGTCCATCAGCTCGGGGTTCGCCAGGCTCGGCGCGCTCTCCGCCCACGCGCGCAGCGCGGGCAGCCGCGGCACGGTGACCGGCGAGCGCTGCACCTCCGGGCGCTCGGCGAGCAGGTCCATCACCTTCATCAGCGCCGGGAACCGGTTGGCGCCGCGCATCTGCGAGTACAGGTTGACGAACTCGGCGGCCTCGCGCGCGTACTTGGAGATCGGCTGCAACCCGAAGTGGCGGACGATCTCCGGGATGAAGCACTCCTTGTGCTTGACCTCCATGCTCGGGAAGGCGCAGCCGTCGGAGTCGATGCCGACGAAGTAGGGGTGTTGCGGTTGCAGGTCGCTCAGCGACACGGACTCATTCACGTCTGTTTCTCGCACCTCTCACACTCTCACACATTGTGAATCAGGTAGCCGCCGTCGATCGGGATGGTGACGCCGGTGATGAACCCGGCCGCCTTGTCGCTGGCCAGGAACAGGGCGGCGCCGGACATCTCGCCGGCGTCGGCGAAGCGTCCGAACGGGGTGTGGTCGATGATCTGCCGGCCGCGCTCGGTGAGCTTGCCGGTGGCATCGTCCTCGATCAGCAGCCGCCGGTTCTGATGGGCGACGATGAACCCGGGGGCGATCGCGTTTACGCGGATGCCGTGCGGCGCGTACTCCTTGGCGCAGGCCATGGTCAGGTTGATCACGCCGGCCTTGGCGGCGTTGTACGCCCACACGCCCGACAGCGGCACGTAGGAGGCCATCGAAGCGACGTTGATGATGCAGCCGCCGCTGCCGCGGGCGATCCAGAACGCGGTGGTGCGCTTGGTGGGCACCACCAGTCCGGCGACCAGGTTGAGGCTCAGCACTTCCTCGAACAGGGCGACGTCGATGTCGTTGAAGGCGCCCTTGCCGCGGTTGCCGCCAACCCCGTTGAGCAGCACGGTGGGTGCGCCGAGCGCCGCCTCGGTGGACGCGAGGGCGGCATCCACCGCCGCCTCGTCGCCGGCGTCCGCCACGATGCCGCACAGGCGCTCGCGACGGCCGGCATCGCCGCCGAGCTGCCCGAGGGCGGCATCCACCGTCGCCTGCCGGCGGCTCCAGATCGCCACCCGCGCGCCGGCGTTCAGAAACGCGTCGGCGAGGGCCAGCGCGATGGTGCCGCCGCCGCCCGCGAGCGCAACCACCTGGTCATGAAGACCGAACGTCCGATCCAGATAACTCAAGCTCGTGCTCCTTCAACTGATCCGGCGGGCGGGCGGGCTCGAACCGGCCAGCCACTCGGTATGGTACACGCCGTCGCGGTCGACGCGCCGGTAGGTGTGGGCGCCGAAGTAGTCGCGCTGCGCCTGCAGCATGTTGGCCGACAGGGTGGCCGACCGGTAGCTGTCGTAGTAGCTGAGCGCGGAGGAAAACGCCGGCACCGGAATGCCGATGGTGGCGGCCGTGGCCACCACTTCCCGCCACTGCTCCTGGCCGCGGTGCACGATGTCGGTGAAGTAGGGGTCGAGCAGCAGGTTGGCCAGTGCCGGGTCGCGCTCGTAGGCGTCCTTGATCTTGCTCAGGAACTTGGCTCGAATGATGCAGCCGCCGCGCCAGATCATCGCGATGGCGCCGTAGTCCAGGTCCCAGCCGTGCTCCGCCGCGGCCGCGCGCATCAGCGCGAACCCCTGCGCGTAGGAACAGATCTTGGAGGCGTACAGGGCCTTGCGCAGCGCGTCCAGGAATCGTGCCCGGTCGCCGGAGAACGTGGTCTCCGGGCCGCTCAGCCGTCCCGCGGCCGCGACCCGTTCCTGCTTCAGCGCAGACACGCAGCGGGCGAACACGGCCTCCGCGATGGTCGGCGCCGGCACGCCGAGGTTCAGCGCCGACTCGCTGGTCCACTTGCCGGTGCCTTTCTGGCCGGCCTGGTCCAGGATCATCTCGACCAGCGGGGCGCCGGTTTCCGGGTCGCTCTTGGCGAGGATGTCGGTGGTGATCTCGATCAGGTAGGAGTCGAGCTCGCCGCGGTTCCACTCCGCGAACGTGTCGTGCATCTCCACGTGGCTCATGCCGAGAGCCAGCTTCATGAACGAGTATGCCTCGGCGATCAACTGCATGTCGCCGTACTCGATGCCGTTGTGCACCATCTTGACGTAGTGGCCGGCGCCGTCGGCGCCGATGAAGGTGCAGCACGGGTCGCCGTCCACCTTGGCGGCAATGGCGGTCAGCACCGGCTCGACTTCCCGGTAGGCGCCGCGGTCGCCGCCGGGCATGATGCTCGGCCCGAGCAGGGCGCCTTCCTCGCCGCCCGACACGCCGGTGCCGATGTAGCGCAGCTCCGCCGCGCCGGCCTCCCGCGCGCGCCGCACGGTGTCGACGAAGTAGGAGTTGCCGCCGTCGATCACGATGTCGCCGGCAGCCAGGTGCGGACGCAGGTCGGCGATGACCCGGTCCACCGCCGCGCCGGCCTGCACCATCAGCAGGACCTTGCGCGGCCGGGACAGGGAGGCGGCGAACTCCGCGAGCGACGCCGCCGGCAGCAGCCGCCGGCCGCCGGCGCCCTGCACGAACTCATGCAGGGTGCTCTGGGTACGATTGTAGACCGCCACGGTGTAGCCGCGGCTTTCGATGTTGAGGGCCAGGTTCTGGCCCATGACGGCCATGCCGACCACGCCGATGTCGGCTTGCGATTGAGTGCTCATGGTTGGGGAATCGTCGGGCGTATTGTCGCCGGAACCCACCACGAGCGCAACCACGTTCTCATGGTACTCGAAGGAAGTCTCCAGGGTTGACTGAGATGCACAAGACGTTACTATAAGTGTGTACTACCTGGCCAATTCGTAAACTGAAGGAGCGTATCGTGTCGGACGACCAGGATCCCAACCCGCAGAACAACGAACCGGAAGCGGAGCAGACGCCCGTCTACCGATTCACGAACGCCTCGGAGATGATCATCGGCAGCGAAGACGGGGAAGAGATCCAGGCCCTCGGCGGCGCCGACGTGGTGATGGGCGAGGGCGGCGACGACACCATCGACGGCGGCGCCGGCAGCGACTACCTGTTCGGCGGCAGCGGTGACGACAGCATCGAGGGGGGCACCGGCGCCGATCTCATCATGGGCGGCAGCGGTGACGACATTCTGAGCGGCGGCGGCGGCCGGGACATCATCCGCGGTGGCAGCGGCGATGACACCATCGACGGCGGCGCCGGCAGCGACTACCTGTTCGGCGGCAGCGGCGACGACGACATCACCGGCGGCGAGGGCGGAGACCTCATCCTCGGCGGTGCCGGGGCGGACACCATCGACGGCGGCGCCGGCGCCGACATCATCGTGGGCGGCAGCGGCGACGACACCCTCACCGGTGGCGCCGGGGCGGACATCTTTGCATTCGGTCCGGGCGACGGCAACGACACCGTCACCGACTTCAACAAGGATGAGGACACCATCAACCTCTCCTTGTTCGGCGCCGACCTGTCCTTCTCCGACCTGACCATCACCGCCACCACCGACGGTACCGGCACGATCATCACCGTGCCCGGCAACGGAGAAGACGACGGCATCACGATCACGCTGCAAGGCGTGACTTCGACCGACGTCACCGAGAGCATGTTCGAGTTCTCCAACGCCGGGGACGATACCATCACCGGCACCACGGCGGACGAGATCATTACCGGCGGCACCGGCGACGACACGATGACCGGCGGCGGCGGCAGCGACACGTTCGTGTTCGCACCCGGCGACGGGGACGACACCATCACCGACTTCAGCACTTCGGACGACCAGATCGATCTGACGGCGTTCGGCGAGGACGTGTCCTACTCCGATCTCACCATCGCCGCGACTAGCGACGGCACCGGTACCGTGATCACCTTGCCGGGGGAGGACGGCGCCACCATCACACTGCAGGGCGTGACCTCGACCGACCTCTCGGCGGACCAGTTCGTGTTCGCGACCGCGGATACGAGCGGTACGCTGTTCATCGGCAGCGAGGCGGACTCCGGTTTCACCGGAACCGGTTTCGCCGACACCATCATCGGTGGCGAGGGCGACGATTCGCTCGCCGGCGCCGGCGGCAACGACGTGATCTTCGGCAACGAGGGCGCCGACACCATCACCGGCGGCGAGGGCAACGACGCGATCTTCGGCGGCGAGGGCGACGACACCATCAACGCCGGCACCGGCAGCAACTACGTGCGCGGCGGCGCCGGCGCGGACACGTTCGTGGTGGAGGCGGGGCAGACGGTTACCACCATCGGCGACTTCACGGACGGAGAGGACCAGATCGACCTGAGCAACCTGTCCGGCATCACCGGGTTCAGCGACCTGACGATCACCGACGAAAACGGCACCGCCGTGATCGACCTGTCGTCGCAGGGCGCCGGCACCATCCGGCTGTCCTGCGTGGCCGCCTCGGACCTGGAGGCGGCCGACTTCGTGTTTGCCGACTCGAGTGGCCAGGCCGACGACGGCATGTGATCCGGTGGCCGCCGGCACACGCCACCGGCCGGCTGAGGGCAGAGCCAACCGATGACCGAGAGCCGCAATGGCGACCGGGAAATACGGGCGGCGCTCGCGGACAGCCGGCGGCTGTTCGTGGCGTGCGGCCTGTTCAGCATCGCCGTGAACCTGCTGATGCTGACCGGGCCGCTGTTCATGCTGCAGATCTACGACCGGGTGCTGAGTTCGCGCTCGGAGGCGACGCTGGTGACGCTCGCCGGCTTGGTGGCGTTCCTGTTCCTGCTGATGGGAGTGCTCGATCACGCGCGCGGGCGGGTGCTGGCCCGCGTCGGGGCGCGCCTGCAGGAGCGGCTCGACCCACGCGTGCTGCGTGCGATCCTGGTGCGTTCGGTAGCGCCGGCCGAGCGCTCCCGCCCGGCAACCGGCCTGGCCGACCTGGAGGCGATTCTGCGGTTCGCGTCCAGTTCCGGGGCATTCACCTTCTTCGACGCGCCTTGGACGCCAGTGTTCCTGTTCGTGCTGTTCCTGTTCCACTGGCTGCTCGGCGTGCTGGCGGTGTTTTCGGGATGCCTGCTGCTGCTCATCGCACTGGTCAACCAAGCCCGTACCGGGGCGCTGCAGAGGGAGGCCGGCGCGGCGACCGCCGAGTCGGCCCACTTCATTGAACAGGTGCGCGCGGGCGGCGAGACGGTTCAGGGGCTGGGCATGCTGGGCGCAGTGCTGTCCCGTTCGCGAACGCTGCGTCACCGCTTCCTGGACCGGACGCTGGCGGTGTCCGACCGCAACGGATTCTACGGCGTGCTGACCAGGACGCTGCGCCTGTTCCTGCAGTCGATGATGCTCGGGCTCGGCGCCTGGCTGGCGCTGCGCGGCGAGGTGACGCCCGGCGTCGTGATCGCAGGGTCCATCCTGCTGGGGCGGGCGCTGGCGCCGATCGACCAGGCGGTCGGCTACTGGCCGCGGCTGCAGCTCGCGGTGGTGGGCTGGCGCTCGCTGGGGCAGCTCCTCGGCGAGACGCCGCCGGAGGCGGTTCGTACCTCGTTGCCGGCGCCGCGCGCGATCCTGGAGGCGCACAGCGTCACGGTGGCGCCGCCGGGGGCGCGCTACGCGGTGGTGCGTCAGGCGTCGCTACGGCTCAACCCGGGGCAGGCGGCGGGCATCGCCGGCGTGTCGGCGTCCGGCAAGTCGACGCTCGCACGCGCGCTCGCCGGCGTGTGGCGGCCGCTCGGCGGCTCGGTGCGCCTGGACGGCGCCGAGCTGGACCACTACGGCGCGGCGGAGGCGGGGCGCCACATCGGCTACCTGCCGCAGGAGGTGGTGCTGTTCGAGGGCACCGTGGCGGAGAACATCGCCCGCATGGCGCCGCGACCGGACGATGCGGCGGTGGTGCAGGCGGCCAGGCAGACCGGCGCGCACGAGATGATACTGAAGCTGCCCGGCGGCTACGACTTCCAGGTGGCGGCGGGTGGCGCTGCGCTGTCCGGCGGGCAGCGCCAGCGCATCGCGCTGGCGCGCGCGTTCTACGGCTCGCCGGTGGTGGTGATCATGGACGAGCCCGATTCCAACCTGGATGCGGAGGGAACGCTGGCGCTGGCGCGCGCGGTGCGTGACCTGAAGGCGCGTGGCGGGGCAGCGCTGATCGTGGCGCACCGGCAGGGCGCTTTCGCCCAGTGCGACCGGGTGTACCTGATGGAGAACGGACGCCCGGTGCCGGCCAGGATGCGCCGGCGGGCCGCGCCTCCGCGGCAACGACCGGCGGCGGGGGTAGCCCGCGCGCCGGCGCAGCCGGCGGCTCGCCCGCATGCCGAGGCGCGCTCGGGAGTGAGCCTGTCCGGTCACCCCGCGACAGGGAAGCCGACGAAAACCGATGCGCAAGCATCGCCCGCCGGCAGGCGTTCTCGGACCAGGGACCGGCAGATCGCGCGCGCCATCGAGCGGGTCGTCGGCGCGCGTGCGCCCGCGGCCGTGGACGACGGCGCCGAGGCGATCGCCGCAGCCGCGGCCGGCGAGGCCGGTGCGGCGCCTGCGCCGGGATCGGGGCGCTAGCAGCCCGTGGCGCCGGATCGACCGCCGTCCAAATGGTCTTCGACTCGGGGCCCCCTTGTGCTCGGCTTCGGCGCGCTGGCCATGCTGGTCGTGGGGGTGATCGGCTGGAGCGTGTTCGCCAGGATTTCCGGTGCGGTAATCGTGTCGGGGTGGGTGGCAAGCGAGAGCCGCAATCAGCGGGTGGAGCACGTCGACGGCGGCACGGTGCGCGACGTCCTGGTGCGCGACGGCGACGCGGTGGCGGCGGGGGCGGTGCTGCTGCGTCTCGACGACGTGCTGGCGCGCTCCGAGGAGGCGATCCTGCAGGCGCAGTACGCGGAGCTGGTGGCGCAGCGCAACCGGCTGGAGGCGGAGTTCCGCGGCGCCGATGCGGTGATCTGGGACGAGGAGCTGGCCGCATTGGGGAGGGCGGAGCCGGAGGTGGCGGAAATCCTGTCGGGACAGCAGCGGTTGTTCCGGGCGCGCATCGATGCCCGCACCGGCGAGGTAGCGCAACTGCGCGAGCGGATTGGGCAGGCGCGGCAGGAGATCGCGGGGCTGCGGGCGCGCGTCGTGTCATTGGAGCAGCAGAGCGAGTTGCTCGGCGAGGAACTCACCGCCAGGCGCCGGCTGTTCGAGCAGGGGGCGCTGGACCGCGGCGCGCTGCTTGCGATGGAGCGTACGGCCGTGAACCTGCGGGGATTGGCGGGTGCGAACACGGCGGCGATCGCGCGCACGCGGGGACGAATAGCGGAGCACGAGATCCAGATTCTGCAGATCGATGCCACGCGCACCGAGGAGGCGGAGGAACGGGCGCGCGAGGTGCAGGCGAAGGAGAACGAGGTCCGGAAACAGCTCGCCTCGGTGCGCGCGCGCCTGGGCCGTCTGGAGGTGCGCGCACCGGTGGCCGGCGAGGTGTTCGGCATGACGGTGTTCGCAGCGGGCGAGGTGGTGCGTCCCGGGGAGCCGATCCTGAGCATCGTCCCGGCCGGTGCGGATCTGGTGGCGGTGGCGCGGCTCGCTCCGATCCACGTGGACCAGGTGTATCCGGGGCAGGCGGCCACGTTGCGGTTCAGCGCGTTTCCGGCGCGTACGACACCGGAATTCGACGGCCGCGTCGAACGGGTGTCGGCCGATGCTCTGCGCGACCGGGACAGCGGCCAGTCGTGGTACCGGGTGGAGGTGTCTCTGGGCGGACCGGCCGGCGGCGGCGAGGCGGGCGCTGCCGAGTCCACCGGCTTGGCG
Organism: Spirochaetaceae bacterium; assembly: GCA_028821475.1. Lineage (GTDB taxonomy): Bacteria > Spirochaetota > Spirochaetia > SZUA-6 > Bin103 > Bin103. The sequence continues at coordinate 109,462 of JAPPGB010000128.1, read as the reverse complement.
CTAACCCCGGGCATGCCGGTGGAGATCCACGTACAGACCGGAGACCGTTCGCCCATCAGCTATCTCGCCAAGCCGCTGACCGACTACCTTCTCCGCTCGCTGCGGGAAGAATGATCGAACCGACGCTGGAAGTCTCGCTCTCCAACGAGCTGCGTGAGATCGCCGGCGTGGCAGCGCGAATCGACCAGTTTTGTGCCGCCCACGAGCTGACGCCCGGGGTGTCCTATGCGCTGAACCTGTCGATCGACGAGATCCTCACCAACACGATCAGCTACGGATACGACGACGATGGACCGCACCGGATCGAGGTCATCGTGAGCCTGGAGGAAGATGCGCTGGCGGTGGTGATCGTGGACGACAGCATGCCGTTCGACCTGGGGCTGGCGCCGGAACGCGACCTGGACCTCTCGCTGGAGGACACGGCGCTCGGCGGTCTCGGCCTGTACCTGGTGCACCAGATGATGGACGGTGTCGATTATCGCCGCGAGGGGGGTTGCAACGTCGTTACCCTGATCAAGAAGGTGCGCGGGGAAGGCGGGCGGGACGCCGGGACGGACGGCTGACCGCGCGCCGCGGTGTGCCGGCGGCGTCCGGCGCCGTGGCGCCGGTGCGGCGGTGCGGCGGCCCGGTTGCGGTATTGCGAGCCGGGCATGGTAGGATGATGTCCGCCGTGGAGCAGTGGAGTCCGGCGGGCGGAGCGCCGCCGTTTACGCGCCTGGTAGCCAGTCTGGACGCGGCCAATCCGTTCGTCGGTCCCGAGGCGCTGGAACGCTCCACCGGACATCGGTTCCGCGCCCGCGTCGGCGCCAACGAGAGCGCGTTCGGCATGTCGCCGCGCGCCCGCGCGGCGGCGGCCGGCGCCCTCGAGCGGCTGTCCTGGTACGGCGACCCCGAGAACCACGATCTGCGCGCCGACCTCGCCGCCCACCACGGGGTGGGGGCCGACCAGGTACTGGTGGGCGCCGGCATCGACGACCTGCTCGCGCTGGTGGTGCGTGCGTTCGCCGCCGATGGCGGACGGGCGGCGATGCCGCGCGGCTCCTACGCCACGTTCGCATACCACGCCGCCACGTTTGGAGTAGCGCTCGCCACCGCGCCCTACCGCGCCGACGACCACGTGGACCTGGCCGCGCTTGCGGCGCAGGCGCGGGCGAGCGAGGCCGACCGCCGGCGCGCCGCCGCCGGTGCGGGAGGCGGCGGGGCAACCGTGGTGTACCTGGCAAACCCGGACAATCCCTCCGGCACGTGGCAGCCCGATGCCGCGGTGCGCGAGTTTCTCGCGGACCTGCCGGCCAACTGCATCGTGGTGCTCGACGAGGCCTACGTGGACTACGCGCCGACCGCCCCCGCCCGCCGGCTGCTCACCGGCGATGCGCGCGTGGTCACCATGCGCACGTTTTCGAAGGCGCACGGCATGGCGGGGGCGCGGGTGGCGTATGCGGTCGGCGCTGCGAAGGTGTGCGCCGGCCTCGACCGGCTGCGCCTGCAATTCGGTGTGAGCCGTGTCGCGCAGGAGGCGGCGCGCGCCGCGCTCGCCGACCAGGCGTTCGTATCGGAGGTGGCGCGGCGGGTGGCTGCAGGCCGCGATGCGTACCACCAACTCGGACGCGCGCTCGGCGTGCCGACCGTGCCGTCGGCGACCAACTTCGTGTGCTTCGACCTCGGCAGCCGCCCGCGCGCGGAGGCGGTGATGGCGGCGCTCATCGCGCGCGGCGTATTCGTACGCAAGCCGCCGGCGCCGCCGCTGGACCGCTGCATCCGCCTTACCGTGGGCACCGCGGAGGAACTCGAAATCGTCGCCGTGGAGCTGCGCGAGGTGCTCAACGAGGTGCCGGACAGGCCCGAGGGAGGCCGGCCCGAGGGATGACCGGCCTCGCACGCCGGTCGCCGCTCGCCAGGCCGCCGTTGTGGCGCCGCGAGCCGGCTCACCGCGCGTGTGGCCGGTGGCGGATAACGCCCGCCGGCAGCGGGTTTACGCGGTGCGGGCGTCGAGCGCGGCGCGGAGGCGACGGATGTGCACGGCGGTGGTGCCGCAGCAGCCGCCCACGATGCGCGCCCCGGCGGCGAGCACGTCGTCGAGGCCGACCAGCATCTCCTCCGGCGTCTGCCGGTACACCACTTCCATGTCGACCAGTTCCGGCAGGCCGTTGTTGGGCTTGGCCATCAGCGGCAGGTCGGACGCACAGCGGTAGCGCGCCAGGATGCGCGCCGCCCAGGCCATGCCGATGCCGGTGCCGCAGTTGATCGCCAGGATGTCGGCGCCCGCCTCCTGCAGCACTTCGGCGGCCTGTTCCACCGTCACGCCCATCATGGTGCGCACGTCCTTGCCGTTGCGGTTCAGGTCGAACGCCATAGACCCGATCACGCACGGCGCGCCCGCCTCCCGGGCCGCCGCGATGCCGAGGCCGATCTCCTCCAGCGAGGTTTGCGTTTCGACGATGATCGCGTCGGCCCCGGCGTCGACCAGCGCCGCCGCCTGCTCGCGGAACGCGTCGCGCACGGCGTCCTGCGCAATGTCGCCGTACGGCTCCATCAGCCCGCCGAACGGCCCGATGTCGCCGATCACGAAGCCCGGCCTGCCGGCGAACGCCGCGCGCGCCACCGCCACCCCGCGGGCGTTGATCTGCGCCACCCGGTCGTCGAACGAGTGCCGCTCCAGCATGATGCGGCACGCTCCGAAGGTGTTGGTGAGCAGACAGTCCGATCCCGCCTCCACGTAGGCGCGCTGGATGGCCAGCACGGGATCGGGGTTGTCCACGTTCCATATCTCGCCGCAGCCTCCCGGCTCCAGGCCGGCCTGCTGCAGTTGCGTGCCCATCGCCCCATCGGCGAGCAGCACGCGCTCGGTGATCGCCTCCAGCAGAGACTGCCGCACGGCGGCCGGCGCCGGCGGGCTACCGGTGCTTGAACCTGTCATAGCCAAGGAATATACCCGGCCTGCGCGCCCCCGGCGACCTCCCGGTCGGTCGGATCATGCGCCTGCGTCTCCTGCGTCTTCGCGTAGCGCTTCCCACTCCACGTCGATCGGCTCGATGATGTCGCCCACCACCTTGATGCGACCGCGGTCCGTGCCGAATAGACTGTCCAAGGACGCGAGGGTGGGGCGGCGGGAGGAGACTGCCAGGGCGGCCTCCCAGGCGGCGGCGAAGGCCAGCAGGTCGGCCTCGCCGCGGTACCGGCCGACGATCTGGGCGCCCACCGGCAGGCCCTCGGGCGTGAAGCCGCACGGCAGCGACAGCGCCGGGTGGGAGGTCATGGTGATCAGGGAGCAGCTCTGCATCCAGTCGATGTAAGTGGCCATCGGCACGCCGTTGACGGAGCGCGGCCAGTCCACCTCGACCGGGAACGGCAGCACCTGGGACACCGGCAGGATCAGCACTTCGAACCGCTCCAGGAACGCGCTCATGCGCATGAACTGCTCGGCGCGCAACTGGTGCGCACGGACAACCTGGTCCGTGGTCAAGGCCAGGCCGCGTTCGATATTCCAGATCACGGTGTCCTTGAGCTGGTCGCGGTGGTCGCGCAGCGTGGCGGCGTGGTCGGCGGCGAAGCGCAGCGCGCGAATGGTGTCGAACGCCTCGGCGCCGCCGGACAGGTCGGGGTGCGTCTCTTCCACGATGCAGCCGAGGTCGACGAGCAGGGGGATCGCCCGGTCAATCGCATCGGTGACGGCGGGCTCCACCGGCAGCATGCCCAGATCGCGGCTGTAGGCGACCCGGCAACCGGTGAGGTCACGTGCGGCTACATGGGCGAACGGGGCTCCCGGTTCGAGGATCGAGATCGGATCGCGCCGGTCGGGGCCGGCGATCACGCTCAACAGCAGGGCGGCATCGGCCACGGTGCGGCCCATCGGTCCGGTCACGCTCAGCGTCTCCCACGGGTCGCCGCCCGGCGCCGCGCCGGCCGGCACCCGGGGCACGCGCCCCGGCGTGGTGCGCAGACCCACCACGGAGTTGAAGTTGGGCGGGTTGCGGATGGAGCCGCCGTAGTCGCTGCCGTCGGCCAGTGCGACCATGCCGCTGGCCAGCGCCGCGGCGCCGCCCCCGCTGCTGCCGCCGGCCGACCGCGCCAGGTCGTACGGGTTGCGGGTCACCCCGAACACGGTATTGAAGGTGTGCGAGCCGGCGCCGAACTCGGGCACGTTGCTCTTGCCCACGATGACGGCGCCGGCCGCCCGCATGCGGGCCACCATCAGGTCGTCGTGCTCGGCTACGGCATCGCGGTAGAGCGGCGAGCCGCGGGTGGTGGGCAGGCCGGCCACGTCGACCAGGTCCTTGACCGCGACCGGCAGCCCGGCCAGCGGCCCCGGCTCCGCCCCGGCCGCCAGCTCTTCGTCGACACGGGCCGCGGCCGCGGCCGCACCCTCGGCATCGAGCGTGCAGATGGCGTTGACGCGCGGGTTGAGCCGCTCGATCTGCTCCAGGTGCGCCGCCAGCAGTTCGGCGGCGCGCAACTCGCGCGAGCGTACCAGCGCCGCCAACTCGGTAGCGGACCGCAGGCACAGATCGACATCTCCCAAGTCCGAACCTCCCCGATGCGCCTCCGCCCCGATCCGGACTCCGCGACCGCCTCCGCCGGGCACGGCGCGGCTCCTACCTTACCGGGAAACCTGCCGACCGTCCCCACATGCACGCGATCACTGCCCGGCGGCGCGCTCGACCGGTAAGTATTCATTCTGAATCGGGATACGTTTTCTACCCGATCCGCCAACGTCCGCTGTGCCACTGTCCGCATCGCTACCGGTGAGCTACCAACGCGTCGAATTACGCGCGTCGGGCCTTGGCGGGGGCGATGCTCCCCGGCCAAGCGCGGCATGCTGGCCAGAGCGGCGGCGATGTGGCACGCTCTCCGGCAAGCGAGATGACGGCGACACGAAGCCCGGGGGATACGGCGTTGGCCGAGCCGCTGGCCGGCAGGCGTCCGCTTGCCGCCCGGTTGCGCAAGACGCTGGCCCACAACTGGCAGCTCTACGTGCTGGTGGCGCTGCCGCTGGTGTACCTGGTCGTCTTCCACTACTTCCCGATGTACGGGGCGCAACTGGCGTTCAAGAAGTACCGCGCAGCGCTCGGCATCTGGGGCAGCGAGTGGATCGGCTTCGATCACTTCGTCGCGTTCTTCAAGTCGTTCCAGTTCCAGCGCATCGTGCGCAACACCATCAGCATCAGCGCCTACTCGCTGGTGGCCGGGTTCCCGGTGCCGATCATCCTGGCGATCGCGCTCAACAACAGCCAGGCGCGGGGCTTCAAGAAGACGGTGCAACTCGTCACCTACGCGCCGCACTTCATCTCCACGGTGGTGATGTGCGGCATGATCATCCAGTTCCTGTCGCCGAACGTGGGCATCGTCAACAAGTTCATCGCCGCGTTCGGGCTGCAGCCGATCGGCTTCATGGGGCGACCGGAGTGGTTCCAGACCATCTACGTGTTCTCCGGCATCTGGCAGCAGGCGGGCTACGCGTCGATCATCTTCCTGGCCGCGCTGGCCTCGGTGTCGCCGGAGTTGCACGAGGCGGCGATCGTGGACGGCGCCGGCATGCTGCAGCGCAACTGGCACATCGACCTGCCCGCCATCATGCCCACCGCGATCATCCTGCTGATCCTCAACGTCGGCAACCTGATGAGCGTCGGTTTCGAGAAGGTGTTCCTGCTGCAGAACACCATGAACCTGGAAACCAGCGAGGTGATCCAGACCTTCGTCTACAAGCGCGGCATCGCCTGGCAGCCGCCCAACTTCTCCTACGCGGCGGCGGTGGGGCTGTTCAACTCGGTGGTCAACCTGGTCCTGCTGGTGGCGGTGAACGCCCTGGCGCGGCGGGTCAGCGGCACCAGCCTGTGGTAGGGGCGGGAGCATGATCGCCGACCAGCACGACCGGCGCGACCCGCAATCTGCCGCACGGCGCGGCATCCGCCTGTCGCACGGCGACCGCGTCTACTCGCTGTTCAACCACCTGTTCCTGGCGTTCGCGCTGCTGATCGTGCTGTATCCGCTGGTGTACATCGTCAGCTCGTCGTTCAGCTCGGTGAAGGCGGTGCTGAGCGGGCACGTGTGGCTGTGGCCGGTCGACCTGTCGCTGGACGGCTACCGGGCCGTGATCAATTACTCGAAGACCTGGATCGGCTACGCCAACACGCTGGTGTACACGGTGGCGGGCACCGCCATCAACGTGGTGCTGACGATCCTGGCCGCCTATCCGCTGTCGCGGCGCGACATGGCCGGGCGCGGCTTCATCATGTTCCTGATGACCTTCACCCTGCTGTTCCACGGCGGGCTGATCCCGGTCTACGTGCTGATCCAGAAGCTGGGCATCATGAACACCCGCTGGGCGATGCTGCTGCCGAGCGCGATGGCGGTGTGGAACGTGATCATCACCCGCACCTACTACCAGTCCTACGTGCCGAGCGAGCTGCTGGAGGCCGCCAAGATCGACGGCGCCAGCGACTTCTCGTTCGTGTGGCGGGTAGTGATCCCGCTGTCGGGCGCCATCACCGCGGTGAACGTGCTGTTCTACGCGGTCGGGCACTGGAACTCCTACTTCCCCGCGCTGCTCTACCTGCACGACCAGAACCTGTTTCCGCTGCAGCTCTTCCTGCGCCAGGTGCTGATCATCAACGACATCGACACCGACATGATGCAGGATCTGGACGCGGCGCTGATCGACGAGGGCCGGCTCGGGTTGATGGAGCTGATCAAGTTCGCCATCATCATCGTGGCCAGCGTGCCGGTGCTGTGCATCTACCCGTTCGTACAGAAGCACTTCATCAAGGGGGTCATGATAGGCTCCCTGAAAGGCTGACCTGAATAGCCGGTCACGGCGGGGGCTTGACGGGAATCGTTGAGTTATCATATAATCCAGGGAGCCCGATACGCTCACCAAAGGAGATGGAAGATGAAAACTTTTCCAGGAAAGATAGTCGTTGCGCTTCTCGTTGCGCTGCTAGCAGCGCCCCTCGGTTTTGGGGAATTCAAGGAGGCGCCGATGCTCGCGCGCCTGGTCGCGGCCGGTGAGCTTCCACCGGTTGCCGAGCGGCTTCCGGACAATCCCTTCGTTGTTGGTCCCGGCGTGCTGAATGGCACGCAGTGGGTGGATTGGACTCCAGGCAACTACTCCGATGGGAGGAAAGTCAGGACTATCGAAGATTCGCTTCACCAGAAGATTCCGGGTGCCGGACACATCAACATCCTGTGGTCCCCCGACAACACAACGACGGACCCGGTCGGGACCATAGTTGAAAGCTTCAGTTTTTCCGATGATTACACCGTGTTCGATTTCACCATCCGCAGGGGGCTGAAGTGGTCCAACGGCGATCTGGTCACCACGGACGATGTGAGATTCGCCTTCGAGGACCTCTACGAGTATCCAGACGCCGAGATTCGATACCCGGTGCAATTGCACTCCCTGGGCAACCCACGGTTCCCAGTGGCCGAGTTGACGGTCCAGGATCGGCACTCATTCACGCTTACCTTTGATAGGCCATACGGTTTTTTCGTCACGGAACTGATATCCTGGATCAGCACGGTAGGGGAAGGGATCTTTCAGCCCTCGGAGTTCCTGAAGCAGTACCATCCGAGGTACACGGCCGTCGCTTCGCTGAACGGCTTGGCGCAGGATGCCGGCCTGGCCGACTGGAAGCAGCTGCTACAAGCGAAGACCGGTAACCACTGGCAGGTCCTGCTCGGCAGCCCGCACATGATCGGGGTACCCTCTATCCAGCCTTACATATTTACCGAGGCAACCGATACGACGTTGCTGATCGAGAGAAATCCCTACTCTTACATGGTTGACACGGAGGGGCAGCAGCTTCCGTACATAGACTTCGTTGAAACGACCATGGTCGAGGACGAAGGCGCGAGAAACCTGAAGATCCTTGCCGGCGAGACGGACTTTCAGACCAGTGACTGGGCCAAGCTGCCGTCGATGCCGACCTACGTCAGTGGTGCCGAGCAGGGCAACTACCGCGTGCAGCTCGCCGGCGGGTTCGTCGGCCCTCCCACGCTGTTCATAAACCACGACTACGATTACCAGAATCCCAACAGCCAGTGGCAGAAGCTGATGCAGGACCCCCAGGGTCGCTTCGGCAGGGCGGTGGCACTCGCCATCGACAACCACGACGTCAATGACACGCTGTTTTTCGGCCAGTACAAGATGGACGATATTATCACCGGGTCCGACTTCGACCCGGCCCAGGCAAACCGACTCCTGGATGAGCTCGGGCTGGACAACAAAGACGCCAGCGGATTCCGCACGTACCCCGACGGCTCGCCCCTTGAAGTCACGATCAACGCCATCGCGATTGACCCGGCCGGCATCGACGTGGCCCAGTTGTTCTCCCAGTACCTGCAGGCCGTCGGACTCAACATCGACGCGCAGGGTGTCGAGGGCGGAATCTTCAATCAGAAAGCGGCTAACAACGAGTACCAGATGACGGTCTTTTGGAATGACGTCCCGGCGTGGCCGTCCGGGATCTCCGTGGACTTCTGGCCGAGTTTCAAGGGCGCGTGGGCGCCCGAGAGCGCGAAATATATCGATTCCGCTGGCGAGGCGGGACGAGAGCCACCTGCGTACATCCAGGAATTCTTCGATATTATCGTCGATCGCAAGGCGGTTCCTCCCGGGACGCCTGAGGGCGCGGCGCAGTATGCGAGGCTGCGAGAGTGGTTCGCCGACAACAACGTCATGATCTGGCCCACTGGCAATATCGTGCAGCCCATCATCGCCTCGAGCGACCTTCGCAACGTCGTGAAGGACGATTATGGGATTCTCTTCGGTTGGATCCATGCAATCCCGCAGTGGTATTTCGCGGAGTAATCGCTTAGGGATAGCGCGCGTCTGAGGGCTTGCTCGTTCAGACGCGCCATTTAGTACGTCCGCAAACCTCTTTTCCGCGGAACTCCTTTTCCCAGGCCCGCCCTGCACAGGGCGGGCCTGGGATCATGAGAGACAAGAGCCACCCCTGATGCTGAGACTAATAAGCAAGCGCATCCTCCTTATTATTCCCATGCTGTTCATTGTCTCCCTGCTGTCCTTTGTCATCATCCAACTCCCGCCCGGGGACTATGTGGAAACCTACATCGAGAATCTCAGGCAAATGGGCGGCATCCCGTTCGAAGACGCATTCCACCTTGCCGGCCAACTGAGGGAGCGCTACGCGTTGGATCAGCCCCTCTTGGTGCAGTACTTCATTTGGATGCGACACATCGTGACCAAGGGGGATTTCGGCAATTCCTTCACCTACGACCGTCCGGTTACCGACATGCTCCGGGAACGGGTGCCGCGGACCATGGCCATTACCCTTGCGGGTGTCCTGCTTTCCTGGCTCATCGCGGTGCCAATCGGCATTTACTCCGCGGTTCACCAATACTCCTTCGCCGACTACGTTTTCACGTTCTTCGGCTTTGTGGGGTTGTCGTTTCCCGCGTTCCTCTTCGCCATCGTGCTGGTGTTCCTCGTCTTCCAATACACGGGGTGGGCCATTACGGGCATCTTCTCTTCCGCGTTCGAAGATGCACCTTGGTCGCTCGCCAAGTTCTGGGACATGGTGAAGAACATGACTATTCCCATGATCGTGCTGTCCACGTCAGGGGCCGCGGCGCTCATCCGCATCCTGCGCGCCACCCTGTTGGATGAGTTGAAGAAGCAGTACGTCATCACCGCGCGGTCGAAGGGACTGCGCGAGATGCGGCTCCTGTTCAAGTACCCCGTTCGCGTGGCGATCAACCCCCTCATCAGCACGATCGGGTGGCTCCTGCCGGCGGCGGTTGGCGGCGAGATCGTGGTTTCCCTGGTGCTGAACCTGCCCACCACCGGCCCCATCCTGCTGTCCTCGGTCCTGGACCAGGACATGTACCTGGCAGGCGGTATCCTGTTCATCCTGAGCTCCCTGACCCTGGTGGGAACGCTCATCTCCGACATCCTGCTGGTGGCGGTGGATCCGAGAATCAGGTTTGGGTAAGACCACTAGCAGAGTACGCTCACTACCAGGCCTTTCATCGCATCCCCGCGCGCCGGTCAAAGAACCGAAAAAGGACCTCGCCTTTGCTTCGCAGGGACAGCTCGTCTGGCACAATTTTCGCAAGCACAAGGTCGCCATGGGGAGCCTGGTGGTGCTCACCCTGCTGTACGTCGGGGCCATCTTTGCCGACTTCATCGCACCATACGAGAAGAACTACCGCATTCCCGATGTGCAGTTCAGCGCTCCTACGAGGGTGCGGGTATACGAGCCGGGCAAGGGTTTCTCCCGGCCGTTCGTGTTCGCGGTGACGCGGCAGTTGGATATGAAGACCTTCACCTACGCGACAGTTATCGACCGCAGCCAGAAGTGGTACCTGCGCTTCTTCGTGAAGACCGATCCCTACAAGCTCCTGCGCTTCATCCCGGTTTCCCACCGCCTCTTTGGCGTGGATACCGGCTACATCGCGCTGTTCGGTACCGACAATCTGGGCATAGACATCCTCTCCCAGACGCTATACGCCAGCCGCATTTCCCTCTCGGTAGGGCTTGTCGGTGTGGCGATCAGCTTCGTCCTCGGCGTGATCCTGGGCGGGATCTCCGGCTACTTCGGCGGCACCGTAGACGAAATCATCCAGCGCTTCATCGAGTTCATCATAACCCTGCCCCAGCTACCGCTGTGGATCGCGCTCTCGGCGGCCGTCCCGAACCGATGGACGGGCATCCAGACCTTCTTCGCCATCACGGTCATCCTCTCGTTGGTCGGCTGGACGAGTCTTGCGCGCGTGGTGCGCGGCCGGCTGATCTCGATGCGGGAGGAAGACTACGTCATGGCGGCGCGGGTTGCCGGGCGCCGGGACGGGGCCATTATCCGTCTTCACCTGCTGCCGGGCTTTATGAGCTACCTGGTGGTGAACATCACACTGGCCATTCCTGCCATGATCCTCGGGGAGACCACGCTGAGCTTCCTGGGCGTAGGGATCCTCCCGCCCGAGGTGAGCTGGGGCGCGATGCTGAGGGAGGCCAACGACGTCACGCTGATCTTCAACTATACCTGGTACCTGACCCCCTGCATCTTCGTGATTGTTGCCGTGCTGGCCTTCAATTTCGTCGGTGACGGCTTGCGCGATGCGGCCGATCCATACGCGCGTTAGGAACGGGCATGTGAGATGACCCTGGATCTGTTTGCACACCTATTGACGGAACCTCCCCGCTCCGATAGTACTGGCGCTCATAGTGGACTCCGTGAACATGCCACGCCTGGTCGAGGGATGACGGGTGAAAGGAGCGGTTGTGATCAGCCCTGAACAGATTCGGTTTTTTCATGACAACGGCTATCTGAAGTGTGGCCGCATTCTCGACCGGAACGAGGTCGAAGAGATGCGCGCCGGCCTGGATAGAGTCATCGAGCTCGAGGCGGCCGGCGGCGATGACAGCCATCACGAGTTCGGATTTGGCCACCGCCGCGGCGGTGAAGACTACCCCGCGGGCAGGGTCATTACGCAGTTCATCAACATGTGGAAGCGTGAGGCGATGTACGCGCGCGTCATGAACCACCCGGTGATAGCGGGCATTGTGGGTGCGCTGCTCGACACTCCTCGGGTGCGGCTGTGGCACGACCAGATCATCTCCAAGCCGCCGGGAGACAACGGACACTTCGAGTTCCATCAGGACTTCTACCTGTGGCCGTTGGGCGAGCCCCGCCTGGTAAGCTGTTGGCTGGCGCTCGATGACGTTACCGCGGTGAATGGCTGCATGCACGTGGTTCCGGCGAGCCATCGTGATCCCCGCTTCGGTCTGCATGCCTACGCCGCCGAACTCGACGCCCGGGAGCAGGCGGAAGATCCGGATGCGCTGCCCGAGACGCCGCGGCGGGCGATGGCCCACGAACCGATCACGGTTGGCACCCCGGTCGAGCTCAAGGCGGGCGAGTGCATGGTTCACCACTGTCTCAACTTTCACGCCACGCCCCCCAACACCACGCCCCGGCAACGGCGCGCCCACGTCATGATCTACATGGCCGATGGCGTGCGCGTAAAACTCGCGCAAGCGCCGGGCCATCCCTTGATCCCAGGATTCGAGGTTGAGGATGGGCAACCCCTGGTCGGTCGGGGATTCCCGCTGATCCAGCCCGAGTTGTGGGACAAAGGGTAGCGGGACACTGCGTTGGCGGCGCCGGCCCGGCCCCGGTGGCGAGCCGCCGGCGCGACGTATGTGCGCCCGTGCGCGCCGGGCTCCGGCCCGGTGTGGAGCGTGGCAGTTCATCCACCTGTCGTGATAGGTTCTCTGCAGAGCTGACCCAGGAGGAGTAGGGGCGGCATCGATCGAGCCGTCGCGGGTGCGGCGGAGCCAACAAGAAGGAGGAAGACATGCTAAAAAGACGTGTGCTTCGGGGGAGCGGCGTGGTGCTGCTCATCTTGCTCGTGGCGGGAGCGCAGGCGGCGTTCGCCAGCGGCGAAGAGGAGGGCGCGGCGGCGTCGGGGGTGATGATCAACGGAGCGGGTCAGCTCCCTATCGTCGACGAGCCCTACACCCTGACCGTTGCGGCGATCATCCCGCCCAACATCGTCGACATCAGCACCAACACGGCGACGCAGTGGGCCCAGGAGCAGACCAACGTCCACATCGAGTGGCAGACGCTGCAGTGGGGCGGCGAGGGGCGCAACAAGGCCAACCTGATGCTGGCCAGCGGCGCCGACCTGCCCGACATCTTCCTGGGCAACCAGATCGTGCGCGGCGTCGACTTCGCCTACGGGTCGCAGGGCCTGCTGGTGCCGCTGAACGACTACATCGAGAACGAGTCGGTGCACATCAAGAAGCTGTACGAGCAGATCCCGCTCACCGCCAGCCAGATGACCATGCCGGACGGCAACATCTACTCGATCGGCTCGATGTCGCTGATCCGCCAGAACCGGCCCTACGCCAAGGCGTGGTACAACGACCAGTTCATGGAGACGCTTGGTCTGGGCATCCCCGACACCACCGACGGCTTCCTGGAGCTGCTGCGCAAGGCCAAGGTCACCGACGTCAACGGCAACGGCGACCCCAACGACGAGATCCCGTTCACCGGCGAGAAGGGCGAGATTCCCCAGCTATTCACCATGAACGCGTTCGTGTACGTGGACTGGCGGCGCATCAACGTGGACGAGAACGGCACGCTGTGGAGCCCGGTCGTGAGCGACCAGTTCCGCGATGGCCTGCGCTACCAGCACCAGCTCTACGCGGAGGGGCTGTGGGACCGGGAGCAGTTCGTGCAGGATCAGCAGCAGATGAAGCAACTGGTGATGGGCGGCGACGCGGCGCGGCCGGTGATCATCTCCCAGCACATCAAGAACCGCTTCATCGACGCGGGACACGAGACCTACAACAACTGGTTCAACAACTACCCGGCGCTGCAGGGGCCGGACGGGCACCGCACCGCCGCGTTCAACCCGTTCTCGACGGTGCCCGGCTGGGGCGCCATCACCACCGAGGCGGACGAGCCGCTGATCGCTTGGCGCTGGTTCGACTTCCTGGCCACCCAGGAGGCGCAGTGGCGCATCTACCAGGGCGAGGAGGGCAGCGACTGGGACTGGCCCGCGGCCGACGCCATGAGCTTCTACGGGACGCCGGCGAACCTGATCGAGCACGTGTTCATGTGGGCCGAGCAGGAGCAGAACCGCGCCTGGCTGTGGATGTACCCGCGCCAGGGCTACGAGTTCCGCACCGTCGACGACGGCGACCCGTACAACGAGGCGGGCCGCCTGTACCGGCAGTCGCTCAAGTACTGGGAGCACGTGCCGGACGAGAACCTGGTGCTGCCGGTGCTCAACATGACCGAGGACGAGACCGACGAATACCAGGCGCTGCGCACGGAGATCCTGGCCTATCACAACGAGGCGTGGGTCAAGTTCATCACCGGCGACCTGGACGTGGACGCCGACTGGGACGGGTACGTCGCCACCCTGGAGCGCATGGGCATGGAGCGCATGCTGGAGATCGCCCAGACGGTGTTCGACCGCCAGTACCGCTGACCGGCGAGCGCGCGGATCGGCCGCCGCGGCCCGGGGCGCAGTCCCCGGCTCCGCGGCGCGGCCGACCGTCTGCCGGATAATTGACGTCCGGCCGTGATTGACAGGCGGCGGACGGCTCCCTACCGTGGGGCCGCAACATGCCCACACTGAGATTCGCCGAAGAGATTCTGCTGCTGCTGCTCGACGACAGGAGCGGGCGCTTCGCTCACGTGATCGAGTCGTCGCTGCGCTGCGCCATCGCGGGGGCCGTGCTGATGGACCTGGCACTGGAGAACCGCATCGACACCGATCCGAAACAACTCGTCCTGGTCGACGCGGCGCCGGTCGGGGATGACCTGCTCGATCCGACGCTGGCCGACATCGCGCGTGCCCCCGAGACCCGCGATGCGCGCTACTGGGTGAACCGGATCGCCGGCGATGCCGACCGCATCCGGGAAACCGCGCTGCGGCGCCTCGTCGAGCGCGGCATTCTGCAGCGCGAGGACGACCGCTTCCTGTGGGTGTTCCGCGCGCGCCGCTACCCGGTGATCGACGGCGAGGCCGAGCGCGAAGTGAAGCTGCGCATCATGGAGGTGCTGTTCAGCGACGTGATCCCGGCCCCGCGCGACGTGGTGATAATCGGGCTCGCGGACTCCTGCGGCCTGTTCGGGGTGCTGCTGTCGCGGCGCGAGCTGCAGCGCGTGGCGGATCGCATCGAGCAGGTGCGCAAGCTCGACCTGATCGGCCAGGCGGTCATTCAGACCGTAGCCGAAATCGACCTGGCAATCTCCGGCGCCATGCGCACCATCATATAGCGCCCCGAAACCGCCGCCTGCGCGGCGCCTCCGGCCCGTTTCGAGATCCACTATCCACACTTCGCGGATGCCGCGGAGGCGTCCGGCCGTTGCCGGGTTTGAGCATCGCGTGCGGCAGGGTAGGATGAGCGTCGTGGCCAGACGCAGGCTGCCGAATCGCAACAGGACTAGCGGCCGCCGCCAAGCGGTTACTCCTCGGGTGTGGTTTGCGGGGTCTCGATGAGCTGGATGAGGTTGCCGCAGGTGTCGTTCAGCACCGCCACCTTGACCTCGCCGGCCTGGGTGGGAGCTTGCACGAATTCCACGCCAAGGCCGCGGAGGCGGCTGAATTCGGCGTCGAGACTGTCTACCTGAAACGAGGCGGCCGGGATGCCGTCGGCCATGAGGGCGGCCTTGAACGGTGGGACGGCAGCGTGATTGCTGGGCTCCAACAGCAGTTCCGTGCCGTCGGGGTCGTCACGCGCGGTGAGCGTGAGCCAGCGGAACTCGCCCACCGGTATGTCGTGCTTGACCTGGAAGCCGAGCTTGCCGGTGTAGAACGCGCACGCCTTGGCCTGGTCGTCCACGAAGATGCTGGTAACGTAGATTCTCATCGGGTTTGATCGGGAGGTTACCGCGCACGGGGCGGCGAGTCTACCGTCGTGCTACCAACGCCCTGCAACCGCCGCCAGTTCGTCAGCCTGGACTCTCCAGCGATCGATTTCCAGGGTCAGTTTCTGGCGCTCTACCGGTGTGAGATCGCCGATTCTCTCTCTTCGCCAGAGCTCATGTTCAGCCAGGCGAAAGTACGATTCTGCCAACAGCAGGTCGGAATCGTCAACGAACCCGAACGCTCGGTGCCACGCCCTGCTCTCCTCATTACCGAGGTTGTATCGACTCTTCAACGTCCTGTGTCCGCCTTTATACAGGTGATCGATAGTTGCTGACACGAGGGCTGTGGCTACACCCATTCGTTGCCACTCCGGGGTGACGAATAGTAGATCCAACCGCACGGATTGGTCTTTCATTTCGGCCACGAGGGCAGCACCAACGACTGATTCCTGCTCGACTCCCGGATGGGCAACCAACGCCAGGCGCGACGCCGGCAGAGGCCTTCCCCGTTCGCCGGCGAAGAATCCGATCACGTTGTCTCCGGCCGAATCGACGATTCTCGTCTCCTCGCAGTCGCAAAAATCGATGGTATCTCTGAAGGCCTCCACGAAAGCGGCAACCATCGCCGGCTCGTAGCTGCTTTCCGCGGGCCGGATCCGACAAGGAGACCGGCATGAACGTGGTTCGATGTCGAGGGACGTGGAGACTGTCCGATGGGCCGGCGAGATATGCGCTTGCCCGCTCCAGTACTCATACTTCCATCCTGGCTCTCTCGCCATCAGGTGGAACTCGTCGATAGTCATGGCCAAGTGTCGGGTACGCATCGCAGTATGGGAGGAGAACAGCACCGGAGCTGACCACGATCGGCAGCGTCAGCGGGGCTCTCCACCCTCCGATCAGGAGGATACCATGACCAGAGCCAATCGTCACTCGATCCGACCCGGGGCATCCGGGCAGGTCCCTTCTCCGGATCCGTGAAGTTCGCGGCCGAAGACGCGGCCGGGTCCACGGTTACGTCACCGCCGCCTCGCGGATCGACAGCTCACGGAGCTCGGAGTCGATGCGGAGGCGCACGCCGAGCGGCAGCACCATCATGGATTCTGGGATACATACTCCCATTTTATCACGTAGAAAAGGGACTTCCGCTCCCGGCCCCTTCACTTTCACCGGATGGCGTCGCCGATCAGTCGTTGTTCACGATCCAGACGTACGCACGATTCGGAGCACCAAGGCGGTAGCCGGCGCCTGACTGGAGGTGAACACCCACGCGCGTATCATAGGCGTTGTCCTTGTCGTCATCTCCGGCGGCCATCGAAACCGAGGCCGTACCAGTGGTGGGGAGCCGGACCCGATACGGCGTGGTGGGGGGGCTGATGTCTCCCGCGAGATGCCACGCCAACGCGACCGTCAGGGCGGAGGCCGGCTTCGGGTTCGCCGTCAGCGTGAACGCGATGGTGCCACCCTCGTACACAGGCGGCAATGTGATGGTGTCGTGGTCGTAGTCCTCATAGTTGAGGGCCGTGACGGTCACCCGGGGGGTGTCGTTGTCCTCGACGCGGATCCTCGCGGAGGCGCCGGCCACATAACCGCTGCCAGCCATGACCGTCACCCTCACGAACCGGTCGGCCGCCGCTTCGGTATCATCGTCGGTGTCGGCGGCCAACTCGCTCGTCCCGGAAGGGGGGATCGTCGCCGTCTGCGGAGGCGTTCCGGAGAGGTAGCCTCCAGGGTCCTTCCACTGCACGTTGACCGTCAGGGCGGACGCGGGCGCCGGCGTGGCGGTCAGCTTGAACCGTACCGGCTTGCCCTCGGTCACCGCCGTGTCGAGTCGGGCGATGGTCACCTGCGGGACCACCCCTGACCCTGGCGCCGTCGGCCCTGGGGACGCGGTGCCGGTCGTGTCGTTGTCGGTGACGTCGACGGTGGCCGAACCTGACGCGCCGACCGTGTAGCCGCTGCCCGCTTCGAGGGTGACCGTCACCGAGCCGTCCGCCTCGGGGTCGCTGTCGTCGACGGTGGCCGCCGTCAGCGGAGCCGTCTGCGCGGAGGCGGCAATCGTGACCGTGCGCGGACTGGTTGCGGCGAGGAACGAGCCCGACCCCGACCAGCTCACGGTGACCGCCAGGTCGCCGGCGGGCGGCGGCGCCGCGGTCAGCGTGAACGACACCGGACTGCCCTCGGTTACGGTCGCCGAGTCGGCCGTGACGGTCACCACCGGCTGCATCGTCAGCGTAACGCTGGCCGACGCACCGGCGGCCGCACCGACCGCGTAGCCTTCGCCGGCAGCGATCGTCGCGGTGACCACGCAACCGTTCGCGCCGGCCGCGACGCCGCCGGTCGGCACCGTCAGGGTGGCGTGTGACTCACCCGCGGCGATCGGCACCGACGCCGACGACTGCGCGAGCACGCAGCCGAGGGCCGTGATCGTGACCGTGACGGCCAGGTCCGCCCGCGGGGCGGGGTTCGCACTGATCCGAAACTGCGGCGCAGCGTCCGTGGTCACGACGTCGGTCGCGGCGGCGATGGTCACCACGACCGGGCTCTGCGAGGTGGGTGGGGGCGAGCCACTGCCGGCAGCAAGCGACGTACCCCCGCTACACGCCGCGAGCGCCAGGACAGGCAGCAAAGCGACCGTGAGTTGCCGGGCCGCCGCGGGACGTGGACGCCGCTCCGGTGACCGCCGACGCAGTCGTGCCAACGTCAAGCCTGCGATCATGAGCGAATCGTCCATGGCTCGGAATTGTACGGAGGAGGCCAGCCAATATCAATAAACTTTCCATATCCAAAGAGGTGATCGACTGGAATTCGTTTACGTGAGGAAGGTGGGTTGGAGGTTCGGGATGTCGGGGTCGGCGGGGAACCAGGGCCGCTTGAGGTTTCGGAACGGCACGTCGCGGACGGTGGCCGGGGTGGGGCCGGGGGTGTCCAGGATGTAGGTGGCGGCGGCGAGGGGCGAGTAGGCCAGGTGGTAGTTCATCGGGTTCTTGGCGACGATGAACTTGGCCGCTGCCGGGTCGAGGCCGACGCTGCGGAACTGCTCGTCGGCCCATTCGTAGGTGGCGTGGGTGGCGAGCAGGATGCGCACGGTGCCGGTTCCGGACCGCGGGGGGACATCCAGCACGGCGGCGGGGCCCATGTCGCCCAGCAAGCCGTCCCAGATGCCGCCGCGGTAGCGAAAACGGCCGTCGCTGAGGCGCAGAACGCGGCCGGTCACGGTGACCGGCTTGCCCCACCGCGGGTCGAGGCGGTGGCCGACCGCCACGGTGACGTCGTTGCCGGTGCCGGCGTCGTGGCAGGCACGCGCGGCGGCCGCGTCCACCACCGGCACCAGGGCGGGACCGGGCAGGTCGGTGGCGAGCAGTGCGTTGAGCGAGGCTGCGCTGTCGCCGGCCGCGCCGCCGCCGCAGCAATCGGCGGTTTCCACCAGCAGCACGGTGCCGTCCATCTGCAGCCCGGCCGTTACCGCCTGCTGGGGTGAGTACACCTCCGGCTCCAGCTCGTTGCGGCGCCGCCAGTACCCCTCCGCCAGCGGCGTGGCAAGTCGCGCAGCCCGCTGCGGGTCGCCGTCGGTGACCACCAGCGCGCCGCTGCCCATGTCCGGCAGGTCGAGGTAGGGGTGGACCAGGAACATGCTGGTGGACAGCACGCCGGCTTCCGCCTCGAGCGCCTTGGCCCGGCACATCAGGTCGGCGAACGGGCCGGATCCCTCGGTGGAGCCGTGAACCGCGCCGGTCACCACCGGCACCTTGGCCATCGCCATGGTGGGGCGGCAGCGCCCGGCCACCGTATCGGCCAGCAGCCGGGCGGCGCGCTCCCCGGTGGAGACGGCGTCGCGGTGCGGGTAGGTCTCCCAGGCCAGCAGGGCATCCGCGCCGCGCACCATCGCACCGGTGACGTGGGCGTGCAGGTCGAGGCTGGCCACCACGGGGGTATGCGCGCCCACCAGCGCGCGCACCGCGCCTATCAGGTCGCCCTCCGGGTCGCCGACATGCTCGGCCGCGGCGGCGCCGTGCAGCGGCAGCAGGACGCCGTCGACCGGAAGCGCCGCGCGCAGCCGGTCGAGCATCTCACCTCTCAGTTCCTCGTAGGTGTCCCTGGTGATGGGGCCGCCGGGGCAGGTGCTGGCATACAGCAGGGGCACCGGTGTCAGGCCCCGCTCGCGCAGCACCTGCAGCATGCCGGCCACCGCGCCGCTCGCGCCGGCCAGGATCTCGTCGCCGCGGAGCAGTTCGAAGCGCTCGAACCAGGAGCGGTCGATCGGCGCGCCGCCGAGGTGGTTGCACTCGGTGAAGATGGCGCCGATCGCCACCCGCGCGGCCGGCCCGGCGCCGGGAGACCGCGCAACGGCGCTCACGTGCGCAGCTCCATCGCCACGCGAAGCCCGTCGCTCACTGGCGTGGATTGGGCGGCGGCCTGCGGTACCGCCTGCGCTTGAGGAACGGGATCCGCAGAAGCTCGATGAGGCCCTCCAGTATGTCCAACAACGGCCCGATTGCGCTGCTCCTTGTGGTCTGGTTGGTCTGGTTCAGTGGCGTGGCAAACGGTAATCTGAAATCGGCGCCCCCGTCGCGGTCAGAGGTGGCGGGCGAGGAAGTCGTAGGCCAGGCGTCCGCTGATCTGGTGGCGGCCGTCGAACTCGTCGATGGCCAGCGCCTCCTCGGCTCCGAACGCGCGCCACGCCGCCTTGGCCCGCTCCAGCGTCGTGCGCACGCCTGCGATCGGGAAGTCCGTGTCCCGCCGGCCCGCCTCGATCAGACAGGGGCGCGGGGCGATCAGCCCGGCGAAGTCGCTGAGCTCGCCGTGCGCGAGCAGGCCGGGCACGTAGTTGCAGGTGCAGTGGTGGAACGTGAGGATGCTGTGCCGCCAGTCGCAGAAGTATCCGGAGATCACGCAGGCACGGATGCGGGCGTCGCACGCGGTGGAAAAGAAGGCGTGCGCGCCGCCGCCCGAGATGCCCATCGCACCCAGCCGGGCGAGGTCCGCCTCCGGGCGCGTGGCCAGGTAGTCGACCGCGCGCATGCCGTCCCAGACGCGCAGACCCATCGCCGAGCCGCCCAGCATGATCGCGTAGGAGGTGGCGTTGTGGCAGGTGTTGGGCGCCGGGCCGGTGAGCTCGCCGGCAAGCGCCGAGTAGTCGGCTCGCCGTTCGCCGAAGCAGCTTATCTCGGGGGCAACGACCACGAAGCCGCGCTCGGCCAGGGCGCAACCGAAGTCCTTGTGGTAGCCGTCGGGCTGCCACCGTTCGGAGCCGTCTTCCCACAGCCCGACGATGTCGCGCACGCCGTAGCCGTGGCCGTGCAGGGCCAGCACGCACGGGGCCGGCCCGTCCAGGCCCTTCGGCACCAGCACCCAGACCGGCATCGCCGCGTCCGGCCAGGTGCGCAGCACGACGCGCTCGCGCACGTAGGATCCGCGGTCCACCGTCTGCTCCGGTTCGGCCTCTACCGGCGGCGCCGGCCCGTCCAGAAAGCCCAGGCCGCGGGCGAGTACGGGTGCGGCGTGCTCCTGCCACGCGCGTGCGGCCTCGGCGGTAGTGGCGGTGAAGGCACAATCGCGCTCCGCGCCGGCATGCAGCGCGTCCAACAGCCGCAGCGGGTCGAATTCGGTTCGCTCGCTCATGCCGCTACTGTGGGTCCGGTACGGCCTGTTGGCAAGCAGTCGTCCGTGAAAGTGCCGCCTGCAGCACGAGCCCGCCAAGCCCGCCACCCCGTAATTGACTTAGTTTAGTCTAATCGCTATGGTAGGCTCCCAGTGAGGAGGCGACCGTGACCACCGTCAACATCCACCAGGCGAAAACCCATCTGTCCCGGCTTCTGGCCAGGGTGGCCGCGGGCGAGGAAGTCGTCATTGCCCGTGCCGGAACACCCGTGGCGCGGCTTACCCGCTATACGGGGGCCAAGCCGCGGCGCACCCTGGGCCGCGACCAAGGCCTGTTCGAGGTACCCGATGACTTCGACGCGCCCCTGCCGCCAGAGGTGCTCGCCGGCTTCGAGTCGTGAAGGTCCTGCTGGACACGCACGTGTGGCTCTGGAGCGTGGTGAGTCCGGCTCGAATCGTACCGGCGGTGCGAGAGGTCCTGGAGAATCCGGACAACGCGCTCATCCTGTCGGTCGCGAGTTCCTGGGAGATTGCCATCAAGTATCGGCTCGGCAAGCTGGATCTTCCCGAGCCGCCCGCGACGTTCATCGAGCCGCGCCTGGTCCGCGACGGTATCGAGTCGCTGCCGATTGAGCACCGTCACGCCTGCCGGGTCGCACAGTTGCCGGACCATCATCGCGATCCGTTCGACAGGCTGCTCGTTGCCGTGGCGCAACTGGAGTCGCTCACGCTCGCAACGACCGATTCGGCGCTCGAGCACTACGACGTTCCGCTCCTGATGACTTAGTCGGTGGGTGTTCCGGGACCCTCCGTGTGCGGTGTGTGGACCGGCGGGGCGCGGTTCGCTACCTTCCCGGTACCGAACCGATGGCTGCTACGACCCCTGTCGACCGTCCCGCCAGATCGGCCGAGCGCTGGGAGACTCTGACCCGCGGCACCCTGTTCGCAGTGCTGCCGGAGGAGGAACAGGGGCTGCTGCGCACGTTGCACGGGCGCTACCGGCTCACGGTCCAGGAGATGCGCCTGCTGTGCGAGGCGGCGCGCGACCTGCAGATGTGGGGGGAACCGCGCCTGCATGCGTGGTGGGGCGCGGCCGAGGGGAGCGAGGCGGCGCCGGGGCAGTCAACGCCAGCGGACGGCGAGCCGGGCGGGCGGCCCGCGCGGGCGCACAAGCAACGGCTCTTGAAAGAGTTGCGGGAGCATCTCGACAATCTGCGCGGGGGCGCTACCCGGTATGGCGCGGGATCGTCCGCGGAGCCCGACCGGGCGCCGCTGCACGTGGTTTCGGAGACCTCGGGCGACGCGGTGTTCGGGGACTGCCCGGTGCGCTCGGAGCGCACCCTGTGCTGCAACCTGAAGACCATAGACGCGGTCAAGAACTGCGCCTTCGGGTGCAGCTACTGCACCATCCAGACCTTCTACGGCGAGCGCGTGGCGATCGACGCGGACCTCGGCGCCAAGCTGCGCGCGCTGGACCTGGTGCCGGGCCGCTTCTACCACATCGGCTCGGGACAGTCCTCCGACTCGCTGGTGTGGGGCAACCGCGGCGGCATTCTCGATGAGCTGTGCGACTTCGCCCGTGCGCATCCCGACGTGCTGCTGGAGTTCAAGACCAAGTCCGCCAACGTCACCTACTTCCTGGACCCGGCGCGCACCATTCCCGCCAACGTGGTGTGCAGTTGGTCGCTCAACACGCCGCCGGTGATCGAGCACGAGGAGCACTTCACGGCGCCGTTGGAGCAGCGTCTGCGTGCGGCGCGGCGGGTGGCCGACCGCGGCATCAAGGTGGCGTTCCACTTCCATCCGATGGTGCACTACGCCGGCTGGGAGCGCGATTACGCGGCCCTGGCGCGGCGCGTCCGTGCCGGCTTCTCGCCCGACGAGGTGTCGTTCGTGTCGTTCGGGTCGGTCACCTTCATCAAGCCGGTGATCAGGCAGATCCGCCGGCGCGGCGAACCGACCCGCATCCTGCAGACCGACCTGGTCAAGGATCCGCACGGCAAGCTGACCTATCCGGACGACCTCAAGGTGGCGATGTTCAGCACCATGTACCGCGCGCTGGCGCCGTGGCGGGAACGGGTGTTCATGTACCTGTGCATGGAGAAACCGGCGATCTGGGACCGGGCGTTCGGCTGGCGGTTCGGCTCCAACGAGGAGTTCGAGCAGGCCTTCGCCGCCGGTACGCTGTACCGGCAGTCCGCCTGAACGGCGCGACGCGGGGACCGTGACGGCACGCCGGGAGTCCGCGCACGTCCGCGTGTTGGCGCTGCTGCGGCAGGCCGGGGCGGCATTCACCGAACGCGAGCACGAAGCCGTGCGCACCAGCGAGCAGGCGGCGGCCGTTCGCGGCGCGCCGCTGCACAGCGGCGCCAAGGCACTGGTGCTGAAGGCGGCGGACCGCTTCCTGCTGGCGGTGCTGCCGGCGGACTGCTCCCTGGACAGCCGGGCGCTGCGTGGCGTCGCCGGCACCAGGCGCATCCGGTTCGCCAGCCGCGACGAGCTGCTGGAGCTGACGGGGCTCACCCCCGGGGCGGTTCCGCCGTTCGGCAGCCTGTTCGGGCTGGAGACGGTGTGCGACCCGAAGCTGGCCGACAATCGGCAGATCAACTTCAACGCCGGCAGCCACCGCCACTCGGTGCAGATGGCCTACGCCGACTACGAGGCGATCGAGCGCCCGCGGCTCGAAGCAATCGCAACCCGCGATTCTCGGAATGGCGGCTGACCGAGCCCAACGGCGCGTGCTCGCCGGGGGCGCGTACCGCTCGGCATCCGCCGGCGTGGCGGGCGATTGCCGGTACGAGCCGTTCGGCATGGCGGACGGGTGCTGCGCGTCCGGGACCACCGCCGGCTGAAGCGCACCAGCCGCGCGACGTGGTATAACGGGGACGACACATGCGGGAGAAACAACACCAACTGGAGGCGATACTGTCCGGCATGGGCAGCGTCGCCGTGGCGCTATCCGGCGGCGTGGACAGCGGCCTGGTGGCCAAGGTGGCCCACGACTGCCTGGGCGGGGCGGCGATCGCCGTGACCGCGGTGTCGCCGAGCCTGGCGGCGGAGGAGCGTGACGCGGTGGCGTCGCTGGTGGAGCGCATCGGCATCCGGCACGTGTTCCTGGACAGTCACGAGACCGAGGACCCGCGCTACCAGGCGAATGCCCCGGATCGCTGCTACTTCTGCAAGACCAACGTGTATGACGTGCTGACCGGGTACGCCGAGGGGGAGGGCTTCCGCTTCCTGGTCGACGGCACCAACGCCGACGACGTTGGCGATCATCGCCCGGGGCGGCGCGCCGCCCATGAGCAGGGCGTACGCAGCCCGCTGCAGGAAGCGGCGATCACCAAGGAGGAGGTACGCGCCATGGCCCGCGAGCTGGACCTGCCGATCTGGGACAAGCCGGCGGCGGCGTGCCTGGCCTCGCGCATCCCGTACGGCTCGCGAGTGACCGATCGGAAGCTCAGTCAGGTGGAGCGCGCCGAGGCGGTACTGCGCGAACTGGGCATCCGGCAGTTGCGGGTGCGCCACCACGACCAGGTGGCACGCCTGGAAGTGGAGCCCCGCGATGTCGCCACGGTATTGGAGCACAAGGGAGCGATTACGGAGCGGTTGAAACGGATCGGATTCGTGTACGTGACGCTCGACCTGGATGGATTCCGCTCCGGCAGCCTGAACGAAGTTCTGCCGTGATCGCAGTCCTGGTAGAGCAACGCCCGTTATGACCGGGGAGCTGCTCGCCGAGTTGCTGGCCGCGGTGCGCGACGGCGGTCTTGAGGTCGAGGACGCGCTCGAGCGCCTGCGCCGGTTTCCTGTCGACGCCTCGGTGGCCGGCGCCCGGGTCGACACCCACCGCACGCTGCGCACCGGGGTCGCGGAGGTGGTGTTCTGCCCCGGCAAGACGCCCGAGCAGGTGGCCGCGATCCTGTCGCGTCTGCACGCCCATCACGGACGCGCGCTCGGTACGCGAGCCACTCCCGAGTTGGCCCGGCAGGTGCGCGAGCGCCTCCCGGAGGCGCAGTACGAACCGGTGTCACGGCTGCTGACGGTGGGGTGGCGGTCGTCGCACGGTGCCTCGGCGGCCGAGCACAACGGAGGCGGTGGTCGAGGTGGCGAGCCCCGGGAACGGCGGAGTGCGGGACACGCGCCGGTGGCGGCGGACGGAAGGGAGCAGCACGGTGCGCCGGTCGACGCCTCGAAGCCGCCGGACGGCGCCGGCGGTGAGGCGGCGGTGAGCGGTGCCCCGATACCGGGTTCATCGGCGGGCAGGCGGGACGACGGGCGGCGGGACTCGTCAGCACTGGTCGCGGTGGTGTCCGCGGGCACGTCGGATGTGCCGGTGGCCGAGGAGGCTGCCCGGACCCTGGAGTTTCTGGGCGGCCGCGTCGAGCGCTGCTACGACGTGGGGGTGGCCGGGCTGCATCGCCTGCTGGCAGTGCGCCCGCAACTGGAGCGCGCCGCGGTGGTGATCTGCGTGGCCGGCATGGAGGGCGCGCTGACCAGCGTGGTCGGCGGCCTGCTGGCGGCGCCGGTGATCGGGGTGCCGACCAGCGTCGGCTACGGCGCACACCTCGGGGGAGCGGCGCCGCTGCTGGCAATGCTCAACTCCTGCGCTGCCGGCGTGGCGGTGGTGAACATCGACAACGGCTTCGGCGCCGCGCTGATGGCGCACGCCATCATCCGCCAGATCGAGGCCGCCGCCGACTCGGCGCGGAGCTCCGGGGGTCCGTGGCAGGCCGGCGGCACGGCTGCCACGGCCGCGCGCGGTCGCCGCGCCGCTTCGGATGCGAAGGAGTCCGGCACGTCATGACGGTCGCGTACGTCGACTGCATCGCTGGGGTGAGCGGCGACATGCTGCTCGGCGCGCTGCTCGACGCCGGCGTCGCCGAGGCGGAGTTGCGGGCGCGCCTGGACGACTTGCACCTGCCGGGGTTCGCGCTGTCGGTGCGCCGGGTGCAGAAGGTGGGCATCGGAGCGGTCAAGGTCGACGTGCAGGTGACCGACCACGCCACCGCGCGGCACGTGCCGGCGATCGTCGAACTGGTCGAGCGCAGCGCGGTGGCGGATCACGTCAAGCGGCGTGCGGCGGCGATCTTCCGGCGGCTGGGAGAGGTGGAGGCCGCGATTCACGGCACCTCCCCCGAGCGCGTGCACCTGCACGAACTGGGCGGCATCGACACCATCGTCGACGTGGTGGGTGTGCTGATCGGATTCGATCTGTTGGGCGTCGAGCGGGTGGTGTGCTCGCCGCTGCCGCTGGCGCGCGGCTTCGTCGACGCCGCGCACGGTCGCATGCCGCTGCCCGCCCCCGCCACCGTGGCGCTCCTGGAAGGGGTGCCGGTGACCGGCGCCGAGGTGACCGGCGAGCTGGTCACGCCCACCGGCGCCGCCCTGATCACCGCCCTGGCCACGGAGTTCGGCCCGCTGCCCGCCATGGAGCTGACCGCCACCGGTTACGGAGCGGGCAGCGCGGACCGTTCCATTCCCAACGTGGTGCGGCTGCTGGTGGGCCGGGCGGCGGAGAGCAGCGCCGTGCAGGAGGACCGAACTCCCGTCGAGCGGCTGTTCATGATCGAAACCAACATCGACGACATGAACCCGGAGTGGTACGACTACGTCGGCGCGGCGTTGTTCGGCGCCGGCGCGCGGGAGGTGTTCACGCAGCCGGCGGCGATGAAGAAGAACCGGCCCGCCACGCTGCTGAGCGTCCTGTGCCGGCCCGGTGACCGCGCCGCCCTGCGCCGCGTCCTGTTCCGCGAAACCACCACCATCGGCGTGCGCGAGTACCCGGTGCAGCGCTACGCGCTGCAGCGCGCCACAACCACCGTCACCACCAGGTACGGGTCGATTCGCGTCAAGCTGGTGCACGGCGCCGGCATCGAGCGCCGCTGCACTCCGGAGTACGACGATTGCCGGGCCGCCGCCGAGTCCGGCGCGGTTCCGCTGCAGGAAGTATACCGTGCCGCGCTCGACGCCGCGCGCGCTCTGCCCGAGGAGAGTTCCGGATAACCGATGGCGGAG
This sequence comes from Spirochaetaceae bacterium, assembly GCA_028821475.1. GTDB lineage: Bacteria > Spirochaetota > Spirochaetia > SZUA-6 > Bin103 > Bin103. Next base: position 82,505 of record JAPPGB010000128.1, on the reverse strand, counting down.
GTGCCCCGGTGCCGGCACCGGCGTCAGTCGTTGTCCACGACGGTGAAACGCACAGTTTTGCGTGCCGGGGCGATACGCTTTGGTCCCGGCGACAGAAGATTCTCAAGGTGCTCCGGCGCTGACCGGTCAGCCACGTGGTCGGCGTTGCGTCAACGATCGTCGTCCCTGATCGTGATGTACGCACGATACGGGTTGCCACGGTGGTTGCGGTCGCCCTCCTGGACGTGAATACCAATGAAGGCGTCAACAAAGTTCCTGTGGTTGTCACCTCCGGCGGTCGTCGAAGTCGAGACCGAACCGGTGGTAGGGATCGTGACCGTCGTCGGGCGGTAGGAGGGGGCCCTGTGCCCCTTATCCCCGGTCCATACCAAGTCGACCGTCAGCGCGGACGCCGGCGCCGGCGTCGCCGTCAGCGTGAATGATAAGGCGGCGCCCTCGGTCACGGTAAGAAATATGCTGCTGCCATCACCATGTGGGTCGGGGCTGGAGCCGGGGACTGAAATGGTCACCGCGCGGCTGTCGTTGTCCTTGACGACGATGCTCGCACTGGCGCCGCCTATGTAGCCGTCGCCGTCACCGACGGTCACCGTCACCGACGCGTCCGCCTCGCTGACCCCGTCGTCGACGGTGGGCGCCCCAAAGGCAACTGGCGCCTGGGAAGTGACCGTCACCGTACTCGAAGGCGTTCCGGCGAGGAAGCCTCCCGGGTCCTCCCACTGCAAGTTGACCGTCCGGGCGGACGAGGGTTCCGGAAACATGGTCAGGGAGAACGAGACATTCTTACCCTCGGTCACTGACGTGGCGGCTGCGGTGATGCTCGCCTCCGGGTCCGAATCTGGCGTTTCCGGCGTCGGCTCTATCGGCGACGTTGGCGGCGGACCCGTTGGCGGCCCTGCAGGCGCGGTAGGTGTGGTGTCGTTGTCGAATACGGCAACGGTCGCCGTCCCGGGCGCGCCGACCGTGTAGCCGCTGCCCGCTTCGACGGTGGCCGTCACCGAGCCGTGCGGCTCGTCGACGCTGTCGTTGTGGGTGGCCGCCGACAGCGCCGCCGTCCGCGCGGAGGCGGGGATGGTGACCGTCCGCGCACCGCTTGCGGCCAGGAACGAGCCCGAGCCCGACTCCGACAAGCTCACGTTGACCGCCAGGTCGGCCGTGGGCGGCGGCGCCGCCGTCAGCGTGAACGATACCGGACTGCCCTCGATCACGGCCGTCGAGCCGCGCGTGACGGTCACCACCGACCGCATCTTCACGGTCGCGGTGGTCGACGCGGCGTCCTCGTCGACCTCGTAGCCGTCCCGGGCAGCGATCGTGGCGGTGACCACGCACCCGTTCGCGCCCACCTCGACGCCGACCGTCGGCACCTCCAGCGCGGCCTGCGACGTGCCAGCGGCGATCGTCGCCGGCGCTGACGCCTGCGCCAACTCGCAGCCGCGGGCCGTGATCGTGACCGCGACAGTCAGGTCCGTCTGTGGTGCGGGGTTCGCACTGATGAGAAACCGCAGCGGATCATCGCCGACCACGGAGTCCGAGGCGGAGGCGATGGTCACCATGACGGGGCTCAGGGGGGCGGGAGGGGGAGAAGTCTCGGGCGCCATACTCACGTTGCACGCCGCCGACGCCAGGAGAAGGAACAGACCCAATGCGGCCGTGAACTGCCGGGCCGGGTGACGTGACCGCCACTCCCGCAATCGTCGACGCGATCCTGCCAACGCCAAGCCTGCGATCATGAGCAACTCGCAAACTAGACCAATACCAAGTAGCTGTCACCATGTCAATAAAAAACTCATACAATTTTGCGTATTTGTAGTGTCTTTTATATGTCAGTGGATCCGTAGTTGGTCTTGCACTCATCGCACGGGTGCTTGCTGAGCGCGCCGTGGTGGGTGTCTTACCCGGTTGCCGGGGGGCGGGCTGTTTTGCGGATGATGTCGTCTACCATCTCGCGGACGCCGAAGCGGGGCCGCCAGCCCAGCTCGTCGGCGACAAGGCTGCAGTCGAGCCGCCAGTCGCGGTAGCCGCCCACCACCTGCATGATCACCGGGTCGGGCGCGAAGCTGAACTGCGCGCGCGGCAGGGTTCGGCGTACGTGCGCGATCATCTCGCGCACCACCACGCGGCCGGAGGCGATGTTGTAGATGCGGCCCGGGGCTTCGGGCGCGGTGGCCAAGCGGGCGAGGGCGCCGACGGCGTCGTCGAGATAGACCACCGGATACGCGGATTCCTCGGTGACCTCCACCGCGTACGGCTCGCCGCGCGCCGCCTTTTCCGGGATCAGCGAGGTGAACATGCTCGCCGAGCCGGCGGCGCGCCGGAACGGGCCGGTGACCGCCGCCATGCGCGCCGCGCGCACGTCCATGGCGTGGCGGCGCACGTGCAGCAGCCCCATCTCTTCCGCGCAGCGCTTGGTGTACCCGTACCAGCCGTCCGGCTCGGTGGCCATGTCCTCCCGGATCGGCTGCGGCAGGCCGCGGCCGTAGACGCCGATGGTGCTCGCCAGCACCACGCGCCGCCCGCCGTGCTCGCGCGCCGCGTCCAGCACGTGGAACGTGCCGCTCACGTTCACGGCCATGCCGAGTGCCGGGTCGTGGTCGCAGCCCGCGGTGAGCAGACCGGCAAGGTGGACGATCGGATCCTCGGTTCCGCTCGCCACCACGGCCGCGCGCACCGCCGCGGAGTCGCGGATATCGCCGCTGATGAATCGCATCCCATCCGGCCAGCGGGCGCCGGCGCCCGCCCGCGGAGCGGCAAGGTCGAACCCCGCCACGTCCCGGCCTTGCGCCACGAAGTGGCAGGCCAGCGCGCGCCCGATGAACCCGGCGCCGCCGGTAATCAGAATCGCCATGCCGCCATCATAGCGGGTCGCCGCCGCCACCGCCCACTCGACCATGCCGGGATGCCGGGATGCCGGGATGCCGCAGCATCTGCAGGCGAAGGAGCAACCGTTGGAATCCGGCGGGCTGCACGCGCCCGGGCGGCAGCCGCCTCGAGCAGCCGTTGACCCGTGCGCCGGCAGTGCGCGGGACCTGCCTGTGGATCGACGGCGAGCGGCGTTAACTGCGGGGCCGCTCGCCCCGATACCAATAGTGAGACGACATGAACAAACCCTTGCTCAAGGTACCGGGACCGATCGCCACCACCATCGCGCAGCCCAACCGGATGCGCCCGACTGACGCCGGAGTGCGCAGCCCGGCGCGGGCAGTCAAGATCGTCCTGCGCGCCGTCGTCGCGGAGTTGGCAGCCGCCGCGACGATTCTGACGGTTTCGTGCGCGTCGACCGGGCCGGTGCCGGAGCCGCCCGGCGCGCTTGCCGGCGCCACGCGGCCGGTCGCGGAAGAGGTACGCGCCGTGTGGGTGGTGCGGCAATCGCTGTCCAGTCCGGATGCCGCGCGGGAGGTGGTGGTGCAGGCCGCCGCCGGCGGATTCAACACGCTGATCGTACAGGTGCGCGGCCGCGGCGATGCCCTGTACCGCTCAGCGGTGGAGCCGCGTCCCGAGTTCCTGGACGGCCAGCCTGACTTCGATCCGCTGCAACTGGTGCTGGACGAAGCGCACGCGCGCGGCATGGCCGTGCACGCGTGGGTGAATGCCTACCTGGTCTGGGGGCCGGTCGACCCGCCGCGACATCCCGGACACCTGGTGAACGCGCACCCCGAGTGGCTGGCGGTCCCGTACGCGCTCGGCCGCGAGCTGTACCACGTCGATCCGCGCGATCCTTCCTACGTACGGCGCCTGATCGACTACTCCACTGCCAACATCGAGGTGGTGGAGGGGCTGTATACCAGTCCCTCCCACCCGGGCGTGCAGGAGCGCCTGCACGGCGTCTGGATGGAACTGGCGGCCGGCTACGAGCTGGATGGCATCCACCATGACTACATCCGGTTCGCCACCTCGGCATTCGACTATTCGCGCACCACGCTGGAGCGCTTCCAGGCGTGGGTGGAGCCGCGCATCGCCGCCCACCGCCACGCCGCGCTGCTCGCCGCGGCGCGGGACGATCCCTACGCGTTCGCCGAGGCGCTGCCCGACCAGTGGGACCGGTTCAGGCGCGACAGCGTCTCCGACCTGGTGCGCCGCGTCCATCTCGACGTCAAGGAACGCCGCCCCGGCCTGGTGGTGTCGGCGGCGGTGCTGCCGGAGTGGCGCGGAGCGGCGCGCTGGAATCTCCAGGAGTGGACCTCGTGGCTGGCCGAGGGCACCCTCGACGTGGCGGTGCCGATGGCCTATACGACCGACACCGAGGAGTTCCACCGCTGGGTGGACTCGGCACTGGCCGCCGCCGGCTCGCCCGACCGCATCTGGGCCGGGGTGGGGGCATACCGCAACCCCACGGACCTGACCGTGGAGCAGATCGACCAGGCCCGTGCGATCGGCGTGGGCGGTGTCGTGCTGTTCTCCTACGACAAGCCCACGGAGACGCCGCCGCCGGACGGCGCGCCCGCGGCGCTGCGCCGCATCGGCCTGGCGGCGTTTCGCTGACCGGTCGCCCGGTACCGGTCCGCGGTCGTTGTCGCTGCGCGGCAGCACCGGTATCATGATTGCCGGCGTCACGGAGGTGCCGAATGACCGTAACCACCGACCGCGCCCGGCAGTACCGGCAGGACGGCATCCTGTTCCCGATCGACCTGTTCAGCGGCGACGAGATCGCCGGTTACCGGCGCGCGTTCGACCGCCTGGACCAGACCGAGGGTATCGACCGCCCGCAGGAGCGCAACCGCCAGCGCCACTTCGACCTGGAGTTCGTGTGGCGGATGGCGTCGAATCCCCGGCTGATTGCGATCATGCAGGAGCTGATGGGGCCGGACCTGCTGTTGATGGCCACCGACTTCTTCGTCAAGTACGGCGATCCGGGCGCCAACGCGTTCGTGGCGTGGCACCAGGACGTGACCTACTGGGGGCTGGAGCCGCCCGACGCGCACACCGCGTGGATCGCGATCGACGACAGCGACGTCGGCAACGGCAGCATGCGCGTCATCCCCGGCTCGCACCGGCGCGGCATCGTTACCCACGGCACCTCCGAGCGCGCCGGCAACGTGCTCAGCATCAACCAGGAGATCCCCGACGAGCTGGTCGACACCTCCTCCGCCGTCGACGTGGAGCTGCGCGCCGGCCAGATCTCGATCCACGACGGCCACCTGTTTCACGCCAGCCAGCCGAACCGCTCCCACCGGCGCCGGTGCGGCATGACGGTGCGCTTCATCAGGCCTGACGTGCGCCAGGCCACCGACAACTCGCTCGGCTCCGACTGGCGTCCGATCCTGCTCGCCGGCGAGGACCGCCACCGCAACTTCACCCTCGCCGAGCCTCCCTTTCCCGGCTGAGGCGGGCCGGCCCGAAGCCGAACGCGATTTCGGGCTCCGCCACATGATGGCCCGGCTGCTCCAGGACTGAGGCGAGTCAGCGATGCGCCGCGCGGCCGCGCGGTTGACGGCTAGCCGGGCGCGTGCGACAGTGTGCCGCGAGGTTCGACGACAACGGATGGAGCGCCACGGAACGGGCCGCAGGGAGATACTCAAGGAACCGTCGCGAGCGCGGCGTGGGCTCGGTGAGCCGCGCGCCGCGCGTTTCGATTGCGGATTCGCCGCCTCTGTTTGAGCGCCCGCGTGACGGCAAGAGAGTAGGCAGGGAACGGCATTTCACTTCGCGATACTCTCAAAAGAATCAAGGGACGGAGTACGAGATACCTGATGAAACGAGTATCGATACTTTTTGTGCTGTTGCTGCTGCTGTCGGCGGCAGCCGCGAGTGCGGACAATTACATGGAGTCGCCACTGCTGACCGCGATGGTGAGCGCTGGTGACCTCCCGCCGGTGGAAGACCGCCTACCGGCTCAACCCGTGGTGTTCGACGCTTCCTGGAACGACGTGCCGACGGAAGACCTGGATTTTCAGGTGGGCAAGTACGGCGGCACGCTGCGTGCGGTGCGGACCCATCCGAACTGGGATGCCGACGTGTGGGCGATGTTGAAGGAGACCCTGGTGGCGTCGCCGGGCTGGATGGACGCGAATCCGAAGGACCTGCGCGGCAACGTGATACTGGACTACGAGGTCTCCGCGGACGGCACCACCTTCACCTTCACCATGCGGGAAGGCCTGAAGTGGTCGGACGGTATGCCCGTGACCACCGAGGACGTGCGCTTCACCTACGAAGACGTGCACATGAACGACGAACTGGGGGAGTTCGGCTGGGACATCCTGCAACAGTGGATGCGGACGCGCAATCAGCCGGACGGCGAGCCGATGCTGGTGGAGGTGATCGACGACTACACCTTCCAGGTGAGCTTTCCGGAGTCCTATCCCGGCTTCATCAACAGCCTGGCGGTGTTCTGGGGCACCTACCGCGACTTCCTGAAGCCGAAGCATCACCTGATGAACTTCCACCCGGAGTATACCTCCGCGGACAAGCTGGCGGATGCGCTCGCCGAGGCCGGGTTGGAAGAAGGCGAATGGTACAAGCTGTTTCTCCAGGAGGACCACAACACCTGGGAGAAGACCAACACCACCGCCGACGGTTTTCCGAGCCTGTGTCCGTGGATCATTGCCGACGTGACGCCGACCGTAACGCTGTGGGAACGCAACCCGTACTACTTCAAGGTCGACTCGGAGGGGCAGCAGCTCCCCTACATCGACCGGGTGCGGTCGGAGTACGTGACCGACCGGGAGACCATCAACCTGAAGATCGTGGCCGGCGAACTGGACATCGTCGAACGCGAGGCGGGCGGCCCCAACCTGCCGTTCTTCAAGGAGAACGAGGAGCGCGGCGGCTACAACGTGACCCTGCTGCAGCAGCACTTCGCCCCGGTCGACATCTACCTGAACATGACCCACGCCGACCCGGTGTGGCGCGGGCTCGCGCAGGACCTCCGTTTTCGGCAGGCGCTGAACATGGCGATCAACCGCCAGGACATCATCGACAAGGTGTTTTACGGATTCGCTTCCCTGCCCGAGGTGGTACCGAGCGCGTACGACCCGGCGCGCGCGAATGCGCTTCTCGATGAAATCGGCTTGACGGCGCGCGACTCCGACGGCAACCGGTTGGGTCCGGACGGCAACCCGCTCATGATACCGATCGAGTGGGCGCCGGAGTCGCCGGACTTCCAGCCGGTGGTCGAGTTGCTGACCCGGGACTGGACGGAGCTGGACCTCGACGTGACGCCGAAAGAGCTGCAGCAGGACCTGCTCCATGAGCGGGAGCGGTCGAACGAGATCAAGATCAGCCTGAACTGGGACGACCTGGAGAAGTGGTGGCTGTTCGCCACCATCTGGGGCTCGCCGAGATTCGCGACCCATTCGTGGCACCTGTGGTACACGAGCGGCGGCGAGTCGGGGGAGCAGGGCCCCGACTGGGTGTACGAGTTCTTCGACCAGATCGCCGAGGTAAGGTCGTCTTCCTACGAGGACGCGCAGCGGCTGGTGAAGGGCGCGCAACAGATCATGTACGACAACATCCTCTACATCCCGACCGTGCAGAAGCTCAGGAAGCCGCTCCTGACTTCCGTCAACCTGGGTAACGTGCCGACCAGCGGCATGGTCCTGGTGGGCGTGAACAGCGGCGAGCAACTCTTCTTCAAGTAGTCGGAGTTCGGCTGGTTGTGACCGCGTGGCGCCGGGGCCGTGAACCTCGGCGCCACGACTGCAAGCGACACGGTAACGGAGCATGGTTGGGTATATCGTCGGCCGTATCCTTCAGGTCGTACCGCTGTTGGTTGCCCTGTCCATCGTCAGCTTTCTGATCATCGAGCTGCCGCCGGGCGACTACCTGACGTCCCTCATCCTGCGCCTGGAGCAGTCCGGCAAGCAACTCAACGACGAAGAGGTGCTGCGCCTGAAGAAGCAGTACGGCCTGGATCGACCTGCCGTCGTCCGTTACTCCATGTGGATGTGGAGGATCCTCCGCGACGGTGACTTCGGCAGGTCGTTTACCTGGCAGAGACCGGTGGCCGAGGTGATCACCGAGCGCATTGTCCTGACCATGGTGATATCGATAGCCACCCTGCTGTTCACCTGGGTGGTGGCGGTGCCGGCAGGCATCTACTCGGCGGTGCGGCAGTACTCGCCGTTCGACTACGCTGCCACGTTCTTCGGCTTCATCGGATTGTCGATTCCCAACTTCCTGCTGGCGCTGATTCTGATGTGGCTGGCGTTCAATTATCTCGACGTGGCGGTCACGGGACTGTTCTCGCCCGAGTACGCGGATTCCGACTGGAGCCTGGCCAAGGTCGGCAACATGCTGAGCCACATCTGGGTGCCCATTCTGGTCATCGGCACCGCCGGGACGGCGGGGATCATCCGGGTCATGCGGGGATGCCTGTTGGATGAGCTGCGCAAGCAGTACGTCATCACGTCGCGAGCGAAGGGGCTGGCGGAGGCCAGGTTGCTGTTCAAGTACCCGGTGCGGGTCGCGGTCAATCCCCTGATCAGCACTATTGGCTGGCTGTTGCCGGCGATCATTTCCGGAGAGACGATTACCGCGATTGTCCTGAACCTTCCCACCTCCGGCCCGATGCTGTTCCAGGCGCTGCTGGCGCAGGACACCTACCTGGCGGCGAGCTTCGTGCTGATCCTGGCATTCCTGACCATAATAGGAACCCTGATCTCGGACCTGATGCTGGCCTGGCTGGATCCGAGAATCAGGTACGAGGGTGTTTCCCGGTGAGGTCGACCGATGTCACGAGCGAGCGCGAGGAACGCTACTACGTTGCCTCTCAATGGAGCCTGATCTGGAGGAACTTCAAGAAGCACAGGCTCGGGTTGGCGGCATTGCCGGTACTTGGCTGCCTCTATTTCCTGGCGGTGTTCGGCGAGTTCATCAGCGCTTACACGCCGGTGACCTACTTCCGGGACCGGGAGAACGTGCCGCCGCAGCGGATCCACTTCGTTCGCCCTGACGGCACCTTCCGGTTGCGCCCGTTCATCTACGGGCTGAACAAGGAGATGGATCCCGACACGTTTCGGCAGGTCTACCGGCACGATGAGACAAGCATCGTTCCGCTGCGTTTCTTCGTGGCCGGTGAACCGTACAAGATGTGGAACCTGTTCCATGCCGATATGCACCTGTTCGGTGCCGAAGGCGAAGCCGTCCTGCTGTTCGGCAGCGACCGGTTGGGACGGGATCTCCTGACCAGGGTAATCTACGCGTCACGGATTTCGCTGACGGTGGGGCTGGTCGGCGTGATCATGACGTTTGTGTTCGGGATGGTGCTCGGCGGCATGTCCGGCTACTTCGGCGGCGTGGTCGACACGGTGGTGATGCGGGCGATCGACTTCGTGATCTCGTTGCCCACCATTCCCCTGTGGATGGCGCTGGCCGCGGCGCTCCCGGAGAGCTGGAGCTCGATCCAGATCTACTTTGCCATTACCCTCATCTTCTCCGTGATCGGGTGGGCCGGCCTGGCGCGCGTGATACGGGGCAAGCTCCTGGCGCTGCGGGAGGAGGACTTCGTGATGGCGGCGAAGATCGCGGGGGCCTCGAACGCCAGCATCATTGGCAGGCACCTGCTGCCGTCGTTTGCCAGCTATCTGATCGTGAACCTCACCATCGCGGTGCCGTCGATGATCCTGGGCGAGACCGCGTTGAGTTTCCTGGGCCTGGGGATCCGGCCTCCGTCGGTGAGCTGGGGCACGCTGCTGCAGGACGCCCAGAAGCTGCAGGTGCTCGCCCACCAGCCCTGGTTGCTCATACCGTGCATCTTCGTGATCGTGACCGTATTGATGTACAATTTCCTCGGCGACGGACTGCGGGACGCCGCTGACCCCTATCGATAGAATCGATGACGATAGAATCGATGACGATAGAATCGATGACGATAGAATCGATGACGAGGTCGATGCGCTGAAGTGAGGAGTGAGCAAGGTTGACGGCGAACAATGAAAGCGTTTCCGGGCAGATAGAACGATTGGCGAGCCTCATTCCGAAGGCGCGAGAGCTGCGTGAGCAGTACCAGGCGGACCCGCACCGGCCGGCGTACCACTTCGTCGCCCCGGAAGGCATCTGCCATCCGTTCGATCCGCAGGGGTGCATCTACTGGAAGGGCAGGTACCACCTGTTCTACGCCTACCAGGTGGAGGAGGTGGGGGTGTGGGCGCATGCCTCCAGTGCCGACCTGGTGCACTGGATCCATCACCCGATTCCGTTGGGGGTGTCGCCGGGCGACCCGGAGGAGCAGGTCTACGCCGGCGGCTCGTTGATCGACAAGGATGGGGTGCCCACCATGATCTACCACGGGGTGAACGCCGGCACCTGCATTGCGACCAGCGACGACGATGGATTGATCCATTGGAAAAAACACCCGGCAAATCCGGTAATCCCCAAGCCCAAGGAGGGTGAAGAAGGCCACGGCACGTACCACGTGTGGGATACCTGCGGCTGGCTGCACGGGGATACCTACTACTCCATCTGCGGGAACCATCCGTTCGAACCACCGGAATCGGACGGCGACATAGCCTACCTGTTTCGCTCCGACGACCTGGTGAACTGGGAGTACGTGCATCCGTTCTATCGGTCCGACCGGCGCTGGACGGAGGAGTACGAAGACTGCTCCTGCCCCGATTTCTTTCCGATCGGCGACAAGTACATGCTCATGTTCATCAGCCACACCCACGGCACCCAGTACTACCTCGGCAGCTACGACGGCGAGCGCTTCGTGCCCGAGCGCCATGCCCGGATGAGCTGGGCGGGCGGCCCCCTGTTCGCGCAGGAGAGCCTGCTCGATGGAGATGGCAGGCGCATCTTCTGGGCATGGGTGTTCGAGTCCCGGTCGCGGAACGCGCAGTTGGCCGCCGGTTGGGCCGGGGTGATGAGCCTCCCCCGGGTGCTGTCCCTCGGCCGAGACGATACCTTGCTCATCGAACCTGCCGAGGAATTGCAGATGCTCCGGCGGAACTACCGCCGTCGGGACCGTGTGATCCTTGCGGAGGGCGCCGAACTGAGATTGGAGGAGGTGGACGGGCACTGCCTGGAGCTCGCCGTCGAGGTGGACGATCCGACCGGGCAGCAGTTCGGCGTGGTGGTGCGTTGTGCTCCGAACGGCGAAGAGCGGACCGTGATTCTGTTCGACGGCGAGGCGGGGACCCTGCAGGTGGACACCTCGCGCTCCAGCCTGAGCCCGGACATCGTGCAGCCGTGGCCGCAGCACGGCACCTCGTTCTCGCCCAATCCGCTGGATGGGCGGGAAGACGTCCGGGTCCAGAAGGCGCCCTTCGAGTTGGCGCCGGGAGAGTCGCTCAGACTGCGGATCTTCCTCGATCGCTCCATCCTGGAGGTGTTCGCCAACAGCCGGCAGTGCGTGACGCAGAGGATCTACCCGACGCGCGGCGACAGCACGGGGATAAGGCTGTTCAGCGAGAAGGGCCGTATCTCGGTGCGGTCCGTCGAAGCCTGGGACATGGCCGCGGCCAATCCCTGGTAATTCAGGCATCGAGGAGCGCAGTTCGATGGAATCACCCCGGTACTACGATCGGCCGGACATGGCGCCGTGTTCGACGCTGCATTTCCGCCCCGAAGGCGCGCTGGTGGGGGATGCGTCGTTCTTCCGCAACGGCGACGAGTGCCACATCTTCTACCTGAGCAAGCGCAGCGACGATCCGCCGCGGCTGCCGACCTGCCAGCTCGATCACGCGGTCAGCAAGGACCTGCTGCACTGGGAGCGGTTGCCCACGGCGCTGTTTCCAGGCAAGCCGGGGGAGCCCGACGACGACGGCATCGGCGGGTGCACCATCGTCCATCGGGACGGCAGTTATCATATGTTCTACGCCGGAACCAATCCGCAGGTGACCTATCACGCGGAGAGCCGTGACCTGATCGAGTGGCGCAAGGACGACCCGCTGACACCGGTCATCGTGCCGGATCCGCGCTGGTACATGGCGCACGATGCGGCGGTGGAGGATCCGTACAACGAGCGCGGCTGGCGGGACCCGTTTCTGTTTGTCGACGACAAGCGGGGGCGCTACGTGATGACGGTGACGGCGCGCCGCAACGACGGACCGTGGCGGGAGCGGGGCTGCGTTGCCTGGGTGGTCAGCAAAGACCTCACCGGCTGGGAGGTGCAGCCGCCGCTCTATGCTCCGTCGCTCGGGATGAACCTGGAGGTTACCGAGCTGTTCGAGATGGATGGCCGCTACTACCTGATTTTCTGTCATGGCGAGACCAATACGACGCGCTACCGGGTGGCGGATCGCTTGGAGGGTCCGTACCGGTGTCCGCCGGATGACGTGCTGCTGCCGAATTACATGTACGCGCCGCGGACGATTGAACGGCACGGGAAGCGCTACCTGATCCCATGGGTGGCGGACCGCCTGAACGGTAGCGACGACAACCGGTCGGAATTCGGCGCCGAGGGCGTTACCTGGGGCGGCGCGCTGGGAACCCCTCAGGAGATGCGCTGCCTCCCGGACGGCAGGCTGGCGCTGTTCTACCCGGACATCGTGGCAGGACTGTCGGGTGCGCAGACGGTAGGCGCAGGCAGCCTCGACCATCTGCAGACCGAGCGGGGCGAGTGGCAGCGGCAGGGAGAGACCGTAGTGGCGTCGTGCGAGGAGGGAATGGCGCGCGGACTGGTGGCCGTGCGCCGACAGGACTTCCTGCTCTCGTGCGGCATCAGGGTGAGCCGCGGCGTGGCCGCGGGATTGATCCTGCGCGCCGGCGAAGCGGGAGAGGCCGGCTACTACCTGCGCCTGGAACCGGCACTGAAGAACGTCTCCTTGTGGAGGTATCCGCGACCCTGGTTCTTTTCGAGGCCACTGGCGTTCCGGGTAATCCCCGATCTGGACTACGAGCAAACGATTGACGTGAAGGTTATCCTGCACCGGCACGTGCTCGACGTGTACCTGGATGACCGCCACGTCCTGAGCCGCGCCGTGTACGACTACCGGGAGGGGCAGTTCGGATTGTTCGTGGAAGACGCCGCGGCAGAGTTCGGACCTCTGGTAGCGGATACACTCGAGGAGTGATGAACCTGGGTCAAGCGAATCAGGGAACGGGAGAACAGGAATGGCAAGCGGTAACAGGGCGGCGCTGATCACCGGATCGGGCCGCAACATGGGGCGCGCCTGCGCCCGGGAGCTGGCGACGATGGGATTCGACATCGTGGTCAACGGCTCGCGCAACAGGGGCGACTGCGAGCGCGTCGCCGACGAGGTGCGGGCGATCGGCACCGACGCGCTGATCGTCATGGCGGACGTCGGCGACCGGACGGCGGTCAACGACATGGCCGACCGGGCGCTGAAGACGTTCGGGCGCATCGACGCCCTGTACAACAACGCTGCGATCCGGCCGGGCTCCACCTTCCTCGACATGAGCGACGACGACCTGGCGCGGGTCATGAACGTGAACTTCCACGCCGCCGTCTGGCTCGCGCGCGCGTTTCTGCCCGGCATGGTCGAGAACAAGTGGGGCCGCATCGTCACCAATGCCGGCACCAACTCGCTGCTCGGCACCGCCGGTCGGCCGCACGTGGCCATGGCCAAGCATGCCGCCTGGGGGCTGACCAAGGCCCTGTCGCGCGAGTTCGGGCCGCTGGGCGTGACCGCGAACATGATCTCTCCCGGCACCTTCCCCGACGAGGACGAGGACGCCGCGGGCTCCGAGCGCTACCAGAGCCTGCTGCAGCAGATTCCGGTCGCCCGCCTCGGGGTGCCCGACGACATCGCCGCGGTGGTCGGGCTGCTGTGCTCCGACCGGGGCGGCTTCATCAACGGCCAACTGATCGCCGTCAACGGCGGCGTGGTCGGCTGACCGCGCTCCGTGCTCACGCGCGCTCGACGGTTTCGCGGCCGTGTGATACGGTTGCCAACGTCAAAGAACACGGGCAGCGGGATCCAGTCCCGGTCCCGAGAAGGAGGAGTACGTTATGACTCCGAGACTCATGTTGCTGCCGCTGGCGTTCGCGCTTGCGGCTACCGTTGCGTTCGCCGCCGCCGACAGCGAGGAGGCGGCCGCTACCGAGAAGGAGATGGTGCTCGACCCCACCACCGGGGAGATGATAACCGCCCCCGAGTACGGCGGCACCATCACCTACGGGCGCACCGGCACCGGCGAGCACTGCGATGCCTGGGCCAACAGCGGCTGGTCGCATCACTTCGTCGGCGTGGTCACCGAGCAGCTCACCATCGCGGACTGGGGAATCGACCGCAGCGTGGACGACCTGCGGCTCTTTTCCTATCCGTTGTCCACCATGAAGGGACAGTTGGCGGAGCGGTGGGAAGCGCCGGACGCGACCACCTTCATCTTCCACCTCCGCTCCGGCGTTCGCTGGCACGACAAGGCGCCGATGAACGGTCGCGAACTGACCGCCAAGGACGTCGAGTTCAACTACCATCGCATCCTCGGGCTCGGCAGCGGCTTCACCGAAGCCTCGCCGCACGCCGGCCAGTACCCCAAGATGGAATCGGTGACGGCCACCGACGCATCGACGGTGGAGTTCAAGCTGGCGGAGCCGGACCACGTCTCGCCCCTGAAGCCGGTTCCCCAATACGGCGGCGGATTCGGGCTGTTCAACATGTGGATTGCGTGGATCTATCCGCCGGAGGTGATCCAGGAGCACGGCGACATCCAGGACTGCACGAACCTGGTCGGCACCGGGCCGATGGAGTTGACCGACCTGGTGGAAGGCAGCTCCGTGACCTGGACCAAGAACCCCAACTACTGGGGGTTCGACGAGAAGTTCCCGGACAACCGCCTGCCCTACGCCGACGAGATCGTCACCCTGATCATGCCGGATCCGGCTGCCAGGATCGCGGCCCTGCGTTCGGGTCAAGTCGACATGTTGTGCAACTGCGGCGACAGCCAGTTGCGGTCGATCGACCAGGTCGACAGCCTGCAGAAGACCGATCCCCACATCCGGATGTGGGAGCGCCCCGGTCGATCCGACAACGCATTCCGGTTCATTACCGTGGGCCGGCCGCCGTTCAACGACATCCGGGTGCGCCAGGCCCTGCAGATGGCGATAGATCGGGAGACGATCGCCAACACCTACTTCAAGGGGTTTGCGGACCCCACGCCGCACGGACTTTTGCACAACGACGGCCCCTACGGGACGCCGTTCGACGAGTGGCCGGAGGAGATCAAGCAGTACTACCGCTACGATCCGGAGCGCGCCAGGCAGCTCCTGGCCGAGGCGGGCTATCCCGACGGTTTCAAGACCGAACTGAAGTACTTCGAACGCTATGACGCGAACTACGCGGAGCTGGTCATCGGCTACTGGGCTGAGATCGGCGTCGACGTCGAGATGAGCATCCATGGCGCCGCGGAGGTTCTGGCCATCGCCCGCGAGCACACCTCGGACGGAATTGCACACGGCGAAAACTCCAACCCGACCTCGGATGTTTCAAACCTGGAGTCCTTTTACCGCTCCAATTCCCCCTACGGCTTGAACGACGACGGATTGGGCGTCAACGATCCGCACATGGACGAGCTGATCGACGCCGCCAAGGCGGCTAACACGATGGAGGACATCGTTCGGCTCACCAAGGAGGCGAATCTGTACGCGCTGAGCCAGCACTGGCACATCGACGGTCCCGGTCCGGTCCCGCAGTTCAACGTCGCTCAGCCATGGATCAAGAGCTACAACGGAGAGGTGTCGATCGGGGTGGGGCAGTTCACCACGATCCTGACCCGTCTGTGGATC
The DNA here is from genome assembly GCA_028821475.1 of Spirochaetaceae bacterium. Lineage (GTDB taxonomy): Bacteria > Spirochaetota > Spirochaetia > SZUA-6 > Bin103 > Bin103. Next base: position 66,886 of record JAPPGB010000128.1, on the reverse strand, counting down.
GACCAGGATCTGAAGCGGGAGATGGGCTTCTGACGCTGACGTAGCAGCTTCACTGTTGGCACATGCCCGGGTGGGATGGCGGCGCAGGCCGCCGTCCCACTGTTGAGCGTTCCTGCAATGCGAACGTACATCATTCGCCGTGTCCTGCTGCTGATCCCGACGTTCCTGCTGCTCACGCTCCTGGTGTTTCTCTCCGTGCGCTTCCTGCCCGGCGACGTGGTCGACGCCATGATGGCGCGGGTGGCGCAGGACCAGGGCGGGACGGCGCACTTCGACCGTGCGGCCGTCGAGCGCATGCTCGGGCTGGACGTGCCGGCGCCGGTGCAGTACGTGCGCTGGCTGGGCGGCATCGTCCTGCGCGGCACCCTGGGCGACTCGCTGTTCGGCGGCGCCACCGTCGAGGCGAAGATCCTAGGCCGGCTGGCGATCACCGTCGAGCTGGGCGTGCTGTCCATCCTCATCGGGCTGGTGATAGCCGTGCCGGTGGGCATCTACTCGGCGGTGCGGCAGGACACCGCGGCCGACTACGCCGGCCGTTCCATCGCCATCATCGGTCTGGCCACGCCCAACTTCTGGCTCGCCACCCTGGTGCTGACCTTCCCCGCCATCTGGTGGGCGTGGGCGCCGCCGCTGCGCATGGTGGCGTTCGCCGACGACCCGCTGCGCAACCTCGCCCACATGCTCATTCCCAGCCTGATTCTGGGTACCTTCCTGTCCGCCACGGTGATGCGCATGACGCGCACGATGATGCTGGAGGTGCTGCGCCAGGACTTCATCCGCACCGCCTGGGCGAAGGGACTGCGGGAGCGCCTGATCATCCTGCGCCACGTGATCAAGAACGCGCTGATCCCGGTGGCGACGCTGATCGGCCTGCAGCTCCCGATCCTGGTCGGCGGCTCGGTGATCATGGAGAACATGTTCGCGCTGCCGGGCCTGGGGCGGCTGATGCTGGAGGCGCTGAGTGTGCGCGACTACCCGCTGGTGTCGGGCATCAACCTGTTCTTTGCCACCGCGGTGATGTCGATCAACCTGTTGATCGACATTCTCTACGGCTACCTGGACCCGCGGGTGCAGTACCGGTGAGTGTGCGGCCCAAGCCACGGGCTTTTCTGATCGACCTGCTGCGGCGGCTGGTCGGGGAGCGGCCGCTGGGGGCGGCGAGCGCGGTGGTGATCCTGCTGCTGGCGGTGGTCGCCGTCCTGGCCGATGTCCTGGCGCCCTTTCCGTTCGCGGAGATGCACCTGGTCGACCGGCTGGGCGACCCGTCGGCCACCTACCTGCTGGGCACCGACCAGCTCGGCCGCGACGTGTTGAGCCGGCTGGTGTACGGCGCCCGCACCTCGCTGGGGGTGGGCTTTGCCGCCACCGTGCTGAGCACGCTGGTGGCGCTGCTGGTGGGCGGCGTGGCCGGCTTCGTGGGCGGCAAGCTGGACATCCTGGTGCAGCGCTTCGTCGATGCCTGGATGTCGTTCCCCGGCCTGTTGCTGCTGCTGACCATCATCACCATCGTCGGCCAGGGCATCCTGCAGATCATCGTGGTGCTCGGGGTCACCTCCGGCATCGGCAACTCGCGGGTGATCCGCAGCGCCGTGATCGGCATCAAGGAGAACGCCTACTTCGAGAGCGCGCGCGCCATCGGCGGCAGCGTGTGGCACACGCTGCGGCGGCACGTGTGGCCCAACATCACGGCGCCGGTGATCGTGGTGTTCTCGATCACCATCGGCGGCATCATCATCGCCGAGGCGTCCTTGAGCTTCCTGGGCTTCGGGTTGCCGACCACGGTGCCGAGCTGGGGCGGCATGCTGAGCCGCGAGGGGCGCCAGTTCATGGAGATGGCGCCGCGGCTGGCGATGTGGCCCGGCGTGGCTCTCACGGTGGTGGTGTACTGCCTCAACATGTTCGGCGATGCGGTCCGCGACCTGCTCGACCCGCGGCTGCGGGGCAGCGGCTCCGGCGCCGCCGGCCTCGGCACCGGCGGCATGAGCGCCCGCGCCATCGAAGGCGCCCGCCGCGCCCTGCAAAAGGCCAACCGCTCCACCTGACCACGTACGCGCCGGTGACTGTTGGCTGCGCGGGCGAGGTCAGCCGCGCTTGTCACTCAATCGCCGGAGCCATGTCACGGCAATCCCCTGGTTCGCCCTGTGAGGACACAGCCCGGCATTCTGATATACTCATGCGGGAAGCGTGTCGGGGTTCCAGGAGGTGGGGCATGAGGACGATTGAAAGGCTGAAGGCGGAAATCAAACAGCTCTCCACGGAAGAGATGAGCGAATTGGCCCACTGGCTCTCCGAACGCCACTGGGATTCGTGGGACGCGCAGATCGAAGCGGATTCTCAAGCTGGGAGACTGGATTTCCTGATTGATGAAGTCCAAACGGAGAAGTCCGAGGGCAAACTCTCGGATTTATAGGTGCATCGTGCCACCACGCGCTTCTGGGACAGCTATGGCCGGCTACCGGAACCGGTCAAGAAGGCGGCGCGACAGAACTTCGATCTGTTGAAGTCGAACCACAGGCATCCCTCCTTGCACTTCAAGAGAATCGGCAAGTTCTGGTCTGCCAGGGCAGGGCTGAATCATCGGGCGCTTGCGGTCAAGGACGGTCCGGACTTCGTGTGGGTGTGGATTGGACCGCACGATGAATATGAGAGACTCGTGTGATTCGCCGCGGTCCGGAACGAACGTGGTTCCCGTTCGGCTGGACGGCGACTTCCGTGTCAGGTTCTCGGTCAGCAACTTGACTTTATAATTATCAGGTTAATATAAAGTCGTATGATCAATCGGTGGCTTCAGTCGTCTCTCGCCGAGGATCTCCGCAAGCCATTCGTGCATATCCTCTTCGGAGCGCGGCAGACGGGCAAGTCGACCCTCCTCTCCCATCTCCTGCCCGCGCCGTCGCTCCACTACAACCTGGCGGACCCGGAAGAGCGCAGCCGCCTGCTGGCAGATGTGGGTGCGTTTCGACGTGAGTGCGAGGCACTCCCCGCCCGAACGGAGCCTCACGTGGTGTTCGTCGACGAAGCACAGGCGGTCCCCGCGGTGTTCGATGCGGTCCAGGTGCTGTACGATCGCGCCAAGCTGCGCTGGAAGTTCGTGCTGTGCGGCAGCTCGGCTCGCAAGCTGCGGCAGACCGGCGCCAACCTGTTGCCGGGAAGGAGCTTGTTGCACCGCCTGTTCCCGCTCATCCTCGCGGAACGTCCGGCTGCCACCGGCGCGGCTGCCACCGCTCTCGTACTTCCCGTCCCGACGACCGGCGCCGGCAGTTCCTTTCCGGCCGCCGGCCTGGAGGAGCGGCTGGCGTACGGCGACCTGCCGGGTGTGGTACTGCTGGACGAGGCCGACCGTACCCGGATCCTGTCCACCTTCGCCGCCGTGTACCTGGAAGAGGAAATCCGGCGCGAGGCGCTGGTACGGGACTGGGGTGGGTTCGTCAACTTTCTGCGGCTGGCAGCCCGCGAATCGGGCAACGTCGTCAACTACGCCAACATCTCTCGCGAGGTCGGCCTGTCGGTGCCGACGATCAAGTCCCACTACCAGCTCCTGGAGGACATGTTCGTCGGCGTCCGCATTCCGGCCTACTCGGGCAGCGCGCGCAAGACGCTGCTGTCCACGCCGCGCTTCGTACTGTTCGACTTGGGCATCCGGCACGCTGCGAGCGGCGCGCAGCCCGGTGTCGACGTGGTGCGTGCCGATCCCGGACGCTACTTCGAGCAGTGGGTGGTGCTGGAACTGTGGAAACGGCTGCAGTACCTGGGAGCGGGGCGTCTCTCCTTCTACCGTACCCGCGGCGGGGCGGAGATAGACGTCGTGGTGGAGCGACCGGACGGAGACCTCGTACCGGTGGAGGTAAAGTGGACGCGGCGGCCCGCCCCGGGAGACGCGCGGCACGTGGAAGCGTTCGTGCGCGAGCAGGCAGCCGCAACGGAGGGGTTCGTGGTGTGCCGTTGTCCGCGCCCCATGCGGTTGACCCCGCACGTCACCGCAATCCCCTGGTTCGCGCTGTGAGGACCGCCCGGTCGCGTCCCTGCTCGTAGCGAGCGTGATGAGTCCCGGTCGGCACCGTCGTGCGCGCGGTACGAGTGGAGATCACTCCATCAGTCGGACAAGCCCATGCAAAGAGCAAGCGCTCGATTGAGGCGCAGCAACTCCCGGCTGTCCAATCGCCCGATTCGGGTGCTGATTCTCTCCCGTCGAACGGTTACCGGCTTGTCGGCCATGATCTGCGACGTGCGCCGGAGACCGTTCAGCGCAGACGGCTCGACAGTCACGCGGAAATCGGGGGCGTCGCTCAGCGTAGAGGTCATCTGACATACGATTACGGATGCATGCTCGGCCGGAAACACGTCGCTCTGCACAACCACCGACGGGCGCGGTTTACCGTAGTCCCCGGATGCCGCGACGGTCACTACGTCACCGCGCGTGATCCTCATCCAACTCCGCGACTGCCTCGATCCAGGCCAGCGCCTCGGCTTCCGGAGCCGAATCGAGACCCGAAACCGACTGAGCTACTCGGTTCCGCACTACTTGCGAGCGGGCATCCGGCACCGTAATCCGAATCTCGCGCTCCGCGCGTGACCGCCGGCGCTCACGCAAGGCCCGCATCCGTTCTGCTGCCGATGCCGACATCGGGTCGCCTCCTCACCGTTGAATTCCACGCACTATAGTAACGCGTTACGAATCCCCCGCCAAGCCTTCACCTCATGGGTGACGCTGGGAAAGTCGTGCTCGCCGCCTGGGCGCTTCGACGTCGCGGTCGTGACCTTGCGTCCCCGCAAGAGGTTCGGCGAGCTACCGCAAACTCGGCTCACGCGCCCTCTTGCTTGGCGTGTCCCATCCTGGTAGAATCGGCGCCACGCGAAGGATTTGCATGAATCAATGGATTCCACGCTCCGCTGAGAGGGACGTCAAGAGTGCCCTGCGCCGCTCGCCGGCGGTGCTGCTGCTGGGAGCGCGGCAGGTGGGAAAGTCGACCCTGGCCCGGCGCCTGGTGGCTGAGGATCCGGCTGCCGCGGCGTACCTGGATCTGGAGCGGATGCCGGACCGGCAGCGGCTGCAGGATGCGGACGCCTATCTGCGGGCGGTGGGCAGCAGGCTGCTGGTGATCGATGAGGTGCACCGCGCACCGGAGCTGTTCGACACGTTGCGCGGCGTGATCGACGAGCGGCGCTTCCGGGGCGACCGCTACGGCCACTTTCTCCTGCTTGGCTCGGCCTCCATCGAGCTGTTGCGGCAGACCGAGAGCCTCGCAGGACGGGTTTCCTCCGTGGAGATGACTCCGGTGCTGCTGAACGAGGCCGCCGGCGCCGGGCTGACGCTGCCCGAACTGTGGTTGCGCGGCGGCTTCCCGGACAGCCTTACGGCGCGCGACACCGGCGACAGCCTGCCGCGCTCGATGGCGCGTAGTAACCACTGATCCGGCTCGAGGAGGCATCGACATGACACAACTGCAACCGGTTCACCCGGGCGAGGCGAGATTGCGGCGCGAGACAAGGCCGAAGCCCTACGCGCCATCCGTCCGCACGAAGTTGCGCGAAATTCACGATACAGCTCCCCCGTACTACGCGTGAGGCGGTGATGCCATCTGCAGGCCGATCACGGACACCACCGGGATCAGGGCATTCTTGACTGCGTGTCGGATCACCATGGCCCGCTCCTTGCTCCCAGCACTGCCACGAAGGACTCCACCTCTCGCCCGACGCCGCGGTGCGGCTCGCTGACCGTCAGTTTCTTGCCGGCAAAGGCACAGACAGGTGCTTCGGTGCTGGCCATGGCGCCAGCGTAGCCCACCTCGCGCGCTTCAGCGGGGGTTGACGGTGGATATGGAGAGCTTGGCACACGGCGACCGGCGGCGGGTCGTGGAAGCGCTGGATCGATTCGCGGAGAGCGGCGCGCCGGTGGCGCCGGCGCCACCCGCACCGCCGGCCGATCCTCGTCGCCGGAGCCTTCGCAGTGATGGCAGGCGTACTTCGGTCGCACCGTGCGGATCACCTGCATCTGCGGCGGGATCACGTCGAAGCGCTCCGCGCAATCCTCGCCGATACGCACCATTCGGTGGCTTCAATCCTCTCTCGCCGAGGATCTCCGCAAGCCGTTCGTGCATACCCTACAGCCAGAAAGTCACGTAAACAATACCGTATTTGTACGAATCGTCACTATTTAATCACAAAGTAAGGGTTGTGGAGTCCCGTGTCCATGATATATTTTGGGAGGCGGCCCCAAAGACAATCTCGACATTGGAACTCTCACCGTTGGGGACGAACAACGAACTCCGCTAGCCAATTTGAGTCATTAGTGAAGAGTCGCACTGCGAGCGATCGCCCGAGTCTCGCGAAATTGTAGGATCGAAGACTGTGTCGTGGGGCTTGGTCGGGCCGGAGTGAGGAAGCGTGAGACGCAAGCAACCGGCGAACGCCAGAGTTCTGATCGTCGACGACCAGAAGGACATCCATGAAGACTTCGAGGAGATGCTCCGGCCGCGGCCCATGGCGGCGGCGGACGACCCGACGGCGGCGTTCCTCAGCCACGTGGAGTCAGATCATCATCTGCCGGCATTCGAGCTGCTGCACGCGATGGGAGGCGAGGAGGCGTGCGCGCTCCTGGCACGTGAAGCGCACCGCAAACGCCCCATCGCGGCTGCTTACGTCGACATCAGAATGCCGCCCGGCATCGACGGCGTGGCAACGGTCCGGAGTATCCGCCGCATCGACCGGGCCATCGAGATCGTGCTGATGACAGCGTATACGGACACGCCACTGGCCGACATCGTGCAAGACATGGAACTGCTCCACAAGCTGCTGTACATCAGAAAGCCGTTCGCACGCGAGGAGATTCAGCAGATCACCCTGGCGCTGGTCGAAAAGTGGAACCTGGAGCAGGAACTGGCGGCGGGGCGCCGCCAGTTGACCATCACCAACCAACGGCTGACGGCGGTGCTCGACTCCATCGGCGAGGCGATTGCGGTCTGTGATGACGCGCAGCGACTGGTGTTCGCCAATCGTTACTATCAGCGCATGATGGCCTCCACCGAGGAGGAGATGAAGGCGTTGACTTCCCAGCAAGCGGATGCGCTGTGGGAAACGCGGATGCGCAAGGTACCGCTGACCGACGTGGGCAGTTTTCTCACGTCCGATGCGGGCGGAGAACTCGTGGAACTGGTGGAACAGGCGGAGCCCGCTGCCGGGGCGGACCGGAGCCCGCGGAAGTACGGTGCTCCGGGGCCGATGCCGGGTGGTCGCCTCTATTCTCGGCAGCACAGGCCCGTGCACGATGACCGGGGAAGGGTGGTCGGCGACCTGTACGTGTACCGCGACCTTGCCGAAGTCGTCGCGATCGAGCAGATGCAGGCCGAGGTGCGGAGTCTGCGCGAGACGCTGGAGTCGGCCTACTCATTCGACGGCATCGAGGGCTCGAGCGTGGCGATGCAGCGTGTATACGCGCTGATGAAGCGGGCGATGGAGGTCGACATCACGGTCCTTGTCCGCGGCGAGAGCGGTACCGGCAAGGAGCTGGTAGCCAAGGCCCTGCACTTCAACGGCGCACGCTGCAAGGGGCCCTTCATGGCAGTGAACTGCGCGGCAGTGCCGGAGGCTATGATCGAGAGCGAGTTGTTCGGGCACGAGCAGGGGGCATTCACCGGTGCGACGAGCAGCCGGATCGGGTACTTTGAACGCGCGCACGGTGGCACGATCCTGCTGGACGAGATCGCCGACATGAATCCGGCGCTGCAGGCCAAGCTGCTGCGTGTCCTGCAGGAGCGCGAACTGCAGCGGGTCGGTGGAACGACTACGATCCCGGTGGACGTTAGGGTGATTGCCGCCACCAACCGGGATCTTGAGGCGGCGATGCGGGCGGGCGAGTTCCGTGAGGATCTGTACTTCCGCCTGGCGTCGTTCCCGATCGTGATACCTCCGCTCCGCGAGCGACGCGAGGACATTCCGCAGCTCGTGAACCACTTCCTGAAGCGGCACGCCGAGCGCAACGGCGAACCGGTGAAGCGGATTTCTCCGGGCGCGATAGGCCGGCTGCTGGCGTACGACTGGCCCGGCAACATTCGCGAGCTGAGCGGCGTCATCGAACGTGCCGCATTGGTCGACACCACCGGTACCATTCATGCAGCCGCTCTGACGTCGCATCTGCGACCGGCGCGCCCGGAACGTGGCGTCGCCGAGGAATCCGGCGCGCCGACGAAAGTGCTGCAGTTGGACATTATCGAGCGCCAGGCAGTGCTCCAGGCGCTCAAGGCGTCCGCCCACAACGTGACGCGAGCGGCGCATACCCTCGGCATCAGTCGCGCCACTCTGCACCGGAAGCTGAAGAAGTATGGCCTGTCCGCGCGCGCCCGCGGCGACTGACGCAGGTCGGCGGTCCCGCCGCGGCCTGCTGCGACTGCCATGCTCGAATCAGTCTCGTGTCGCCGTCTGGGAGCGCGGCGGGTCCGGAACCCGCAACTTCACGTGTATGGTGGTACCGTGGCCGATGCCGTCGCTCTGCGCCTCGATGCTTCCTCCCGTTCCAATTACGTAGTTGGCGGCGGAGTGCAGGCCCAGTCCACTGCGCTCCGGCCTGGTGGTGTAGCCCGGGCGAAAGATCGTCCGTAAGGATTCCGGTTCCAGGCCTGTGCCGTTGTCCATCACCTTGAGCTCCAGTACCTGCCCCGTTACCCGGGCTACGATCCGCACCCGCGGACGGGCCGCGCCACCCTCGGCCGGTGCCCGCTGGTTCAGTTCGTCGATCGCGTCGATCGCGTTCTTCACGAGGTTCACGAGCATCTGATGGAACCTGCTCTCCTGGATACGTACCGTCACCGGCTTGCGGCCGCAGTCGATCTGCACCTCGATTGCGCGTTGCGCCAGCGAATCCTGCACCACGTTGACCGCATTCATCACTGCCTGCCGCACATCAATGTCCTTGAACACCGGCGCCGACTCACTCAGCGATCGCTGAGTTCGGATGATATCCATGATGTGCGACACCCGTTCGACCACCCTCTCGATGGCGCGCAGCATGCGATCGTGCTTCGCACCGAACTGCTGCGCCAGCGCTGCAACAAACGGACGCACCTGGCGCCCCTGCGGATCGTTCCGGAGGTAGCTGATCCAGTCGTCGTCATGCGCGGCCACCGCCTGCGCCAGGGCGCGCAGCCCACGCGACGCGTGGTCCTCCCTTAGCTCCTCGCGGATCGTGCCGGTGCCCACGGCGACGCTGTTGATGGCGTTGCCGATGTTGTGGAGAATCGTGTCGAGCACCTCCATGCGGCCCTGAGAGAACGCCTGCATCAGCGCTTCCTCCGTGCGGACCCGTTCGGTCACGTCGCGAAACGTGATGACTCCTCCTCGCGCTTCCTCGGATACGACCGCCTCGAGCGCTCCCCGCAGTGGGCGGCCGTTGACACTGATGTACACGCCGTCCGGGACGCCCTCGTTGCGCAGGAACAGAGCCAAGTCGTCCATCGACTCCCCTCGGATGGCTCTCACCAGCGGCAACTCGTCGGTCGGCACCGGGGTTTCACCGTCGACGAAGAAAATGCCGTATTCCTCTGACCATTGGTCCGTGCCCGCATTCGTCATGCCCTTGCCGACCATGCGCTCGGCGGCCGGATTGAACAGGGTGAAGCGGCCGTCTCCATCGGCCGCCACGACGCCATCGCTAATGCTGTCGAACACGATCTCCATGGTTCGCGTCTGCGCCCGCAGCGCGTCGGTCATGCGCTGCAGGGTGTCCTCGTTCCTCCTGTCGTCAGTGACGTCGTGGAAGACGATTACGCCGCCGCGAACGGCGCCCGACTGGTCTCGCAGCGGGTTCCCGCTGACTTGCACCCAGGCTCCTTCCGGGCGATGCCGATTGCGTACGTAGAGTTCCATGTTGACGGTCGCCTCGTTGCGCAGCGCGCGTGGCAGCGCGAGTTCGTCAGCGGGAACGAGTGTGCTCCCGTCGGGAGCGTACAACCCGTAGTGCTCAGAGGCCGCGTCGGACTCGTGACTGGACACGGGTGGCCCCTGAATGCGCCTTGCGCCGCGATTGTAGATCTCGTACTTGCCGTCGCGGTCCGCCACGATCACGCCGTCGCCGATGCTGTCGAGCACGGCTTCCAGGAGGCGGTTCTGGCGCTGCAGATCGGTGGCAGCCTGCCGGACACCCGCCTCCATCTCGTCGAGCCGAGTCACGTCGCGGAGCATGACCACACGCCCGAGCGTGGCACCATCGCTGTCAGTCAGCGGGTGCGCGGTAATACTCAGGAGCGCGCCGTTCGGATGGTCCTGGTTGCGTACGAAGATCGTGCCGCCGGCAGCGGCGGGCGCGGCCAGCAGTTCCTGCAGCGCAACCGGAGTCTCGCGGTCGACGCGGAACATGCCGTACTCGGTGCTCTGCCCCGCACGGTTGTGCATCCGGACGATCCGTGCCGCGACCTGGTTGACCAGCAGCAGGCGGCCGTCGGCGCCGGTCAGCATCAAGCCGTCCGGCAGGCAATCGAAGCAGTAGGCGCCGAGATGCCGCCGTCGACGTAGCTCGGCGATCGTCCGCTGCAGCCCACGCTCGCGCCTGTGGCGGGCCAGGGCGAGGCTGATCGTGAGGCCGAGCTGGCGTGTCCCGCACGGATACCGCAGGAAGCCGAACAGGTTGGGCAGATCGAGCTCCACGTCGGAGCCGCGGGCGGCCGCGGTGCGCAGATACACCACGGGAATGGCGAACCGGTTGCCGAGTTGCGTCGCGAGCGCGCCGTCGTCCTCCTCTCGGCCCGGCGCAAGGTCGATCACGACCAGCCTGGGCCGCAGCTCCGCCGCGCGGGCGCATACCTCCCGGCGATCGTGCACCGTACCGCACACCCGATGACCGAGATCCTGGAGCTGCGCCTGCAGGGTGGTCGCCGCGTCACCGCCGGATGTGACGACCAGGATGCGCGTGCTCACGACGGGCTCGGCGGCAAGCGCAGCCCGATGCGCATGGTGGTGCCGCGGCCGATGCCCGTGCTCAGCGCCTCGATAGTGCCTCCCGATCCGATGACGTAGTTCGCGGCCGAGTGCAGGCCCAGCCCACTGCCTCCCGCCTTGGTGGTGTAGCCCGGCGAGAAAATCGTCCGAAGGCGTTCCGGCTCCAGGCCGATGCCGCTGTCCGTCACCTCCAGGTGCAGCGTCCCCCCTTTCACATGCGCCGCGATCCGCACGAATCCCTCTTGCGTCCGTCCCTGCTCGTCGATCGCCTCGATCGCGTTCTTCACGAGGTTCACGAGCATCTGATGGAACCTGCTCTCCTGGATCCGTACCGACACCGGCGTGCTGCCGCAGTCGACCTGCAGTTCGATTGCGCGCCGCGTCAGCGACTCCTGCAACACCCTGACCGAATCGATCACGGTCTGCCGCAGGTCGACGTCCTTGAACAGCGGCGCGGGTCCGCTGAGCGATCGCTGAGTGCGGATGATGTCCACGATGTGCGCCACCCGCCCGGCGACCCGGTCGACGGCGCGTTGCACGCGATCGTGCTGGGTGCTGAATTGCTCGGCGAGCGAGGAGATGAACGGCCGCACCTGGCGGCCCTGCGGATCGTTCTGAAGGTAGTCGATCCAGTCATCGCCATGCGCGGCCACCGCCTGCGCCAGGGCGTGCAGCCCGCGCGACGGTTGGTCCTCCTTGAGCTCCTCGCGGATCGTGCCGGTGCCCACGGCGACGCTGTTGATGGCGTTGCCGATGTTGTGGAGAATCGTGTCGAGCACCTCCATGCGGCCCTGCGAGAACGCCTGCATGAGCGCTTCCTCCGTGCGCACCCGCTCGGTCACGTCGCGGTATACCACGACCCCGCCCGACCGCCCGTGTTCCAGCGGCCGCCCGCTGGCTCTGACGTGCACGCCCTCCGGGACGCTCTCGTTGCGCACGAACACCGCCACGTCATCCGTCGACTCCCCGCGGATGGCTCTCACCAGCGGGAGTTGATCCGCCGGCATCGGCGTGGTGCCATCCTCAAGGTAGCAGCCATACTGGAGTGGCCACCGCTCAATCGGCAGGGTGCCCGGTTTGGTGCCGAAGATGCGTTCAGCGCTGGGATTGTACATGGTTATCCTGCCGGCCCGGTCGGCCACGATCACTCCGTCGCTGATACTGTCGAAGATCGTCTGCATGGTGCGCCGTTGCGTTTGCAGCTCGCTGGTCGTCCGCCGCAGCTCGCCCTCGGTCCGGACGAGTGCGGTGACGTCGCGGAACACGATCACTCCGCCGAGGTTGTGGCCGGCGCGGTCGACCAGCGGTCGTCCGCTGACCCGGATGCGGACACCGTTCGGCCGATGCTCATTGTACACCGCGAGATCGACGTTGTCCGTTGCCTCGCCGTGGCGCAGCGCGCGAGTAAGCGGCAGCTGTTCGGGCGGCATCAGCGTGACGCCATCCGGATAGTACAGCCCGTATCGCTCGGAGCGGTGCTCAATCGCCGCATCCGGCAGGTACGTGCCAATGATGCGCTCCGCGCTGCGATTGAAGATCAGGTAGTTGCCATCAGGGTCACAGGCGACCACGCCATCGTCGATGTTGGCGAAGACCGCGTCCATGAGTCGCGTCGAGCGGCCCAGGTCCGCGACCGTCGCGCGCAGATTGTCCTCCGAAGCGCTGATCCTGGTAACGTCACGGATCACGACCACGCCGCCGCCGATGCCCGCCTTGTTTCCCAGCGGACGCATCCTGACGGTCGTGACGATTCCGTCGGGGTGCTGCCGATTGCGCACGACCATCTTGAAGTCTTTCGCGTGCACCCCGCGCATGGCGCGCACCAGGGGCACCTCGTCCGGTTGCATCCGCGTGGTGCCGTCGGCGTGGAACAGGCCGTAAGCCTCGGGCCACCGCGGCTGCGGCGCGGGTACCGTGCCGAACACCCGTTCCGCACTTGCGTTGGTCAGCAGAATGCGGCCGTCCGTATCGGCCGCCACGACCCCGTCTTCGATGCTGTCGAACGCGGCGGACATCAGATCGTTGTGCCGCCGCAGTCGGGCGACGCTGCGCTGCAGCCGGCGATTGCGCCCGGACATCGTGCAAGCGGCGGCGATCTGCAGTCCGAGCTGGCCCGCTGTGAACGGCTTCACCAGGTAGCCGGCCGGCTCGCTCATTGCGGCTCGCTCCAATACGCTGTCTGGTGCGTCCCCCACCAGGTAGAGCACCGGCACGTGGCACCGGCCCACCAGGTGCTCCGTCGCTTCACCGGTGGCGTCGTCGCAGCCGAGATCGACCAGCGCCAACTCCGGCAACAGTTCCGCGGCCTGCGCCACCGCCTGCCAACCTGACGCCACGGTGCCGCACACCGTATGGCCCAGCTCCTTCAAGTCAGCAGCCAGCCGGGCGGCTGCAGCGGGCTCATCCTGTACGATCAGGATGCGGGTGTTGCGTTCGGGTAGGGTCGTCATGGAACCGTCAAGCCCGAATCGACGTATCGAGCCCGAGGTGGTACCCGGGCTGGCTGCGTCCTGCGTGGCGATCCACCGCGGCCTCAGCCGGCGGGCGGGGTTGCGGGCGCGGGAACCGCGCTGCGCAACGCACCATCGGCCGCAGGTAGTCCGGTGCGACTGCCGGCGCTTCGCGGGCCGTGCCGCTCAGTCTCCGGTTGGCGACTCCCGCGGAGCGTCCCCTGGTAGCAACCAGAGTGATCAGCTGCGACGCCCCCAGGGCGTACAGAACGGCCAGCTTGATGTCGAACGACACGACCAGCAACAACACTACCGCGCCTAGGTTGCCACCGATCAGGATGGGAAAGGCGCGACTTGGTGTCAGGATGCCCGTGCGCACCATGCCGATTGTGATGAAGGTCAGGGCGGGTATCGTCTGCGTGATCGCGCCGGCCAACACGCCCCACAGACACGCCGACCAAACGGCTACCGGTCCACTTCCTGGCGCTTTGGCGCACGCGCCGATTGGTCAAAGCCTTCAGGTGCTGAGTCAGCAGATTCAGACCCGTGAAGAACAGCCCGAGGCCACCTGCGAACCCACCGATGATTGCTATCATTGCCCGACATCGCCGTCCGAAGTCGCATCCCCCTGCCTTCTTTGCTGCTCGTGATCACTACTCGCCTTGTTACGCACGGCAGCCAAAAGCAGGAACCATGCCAACTACGCTCGGAGCCGCGTAAGTCAATACGTGTACATGTTGTCCGAAGTTATGCGGACGCCCTGACCGCGACCGGCGAGTGTCGCGTCTTGCAACGCTCCGCCACCAGATCATGCTCCTGAGTGCTGCGGATCTACTGGGACTGAAATGGTTTACGGCTCCTGAGCCGGCCCGTCTCGCAGATTGCCACACGTGTTGCGATTTCGAACATAGGTTGGCAGGGCAACTCTCAAGTGTCGTGACAGAGATTCGTCGATGCCCGGATGGCGATCCCGGGACTGCTGCTGCTGTTGACCATCATGTCCATCGTGGGGCGTGGTCTGGGCTGTCCAATCGCCCGGGGTGGGGCTGCCTCGTGGCGCCCGGATGGCGGTGCTTCGGTGCTGGCCATGGCGCCAGAGCCGGAACGCATCGAAAAACGTGAAGTTGACAGCGTGCGGCGGGCGGTGCATGGTGAGCGCTCAGGGATCCGGAACCTGGTGTGCCGCGCTCACCGATCGAGAGGCGCTCGCGACGCGGGTGCGGCGAGGAGTCGGCAGTGGAATCGGTGCTCTCGAACCAATCAACAATGGAGGAATCTTGATGAGATTCTCGGGAAAGGCGTTCGCACTTGTGCTGGCCGTCGGCCTGGCCGCAACCGGCCTGTGGGCCGCCGGCGAAGAAGAGCAGCCGGCAGCCGCCGCCGACAAGAAGTACGTGACCGACCCGGTCACCGGCAAGGTGTACTCCGCGCCGGAGTATGGCGGCACACTCATCTACGTATTCAGAAGCACGGTTGAGCCTCGTGACCCCTGGTTTGGTAGTGGAGCCGGTCAAATCATGAGTGCCCCGCTGGAGAAACTGGGCACGGTGGACTGGGCCATAGACAGGGACATGTTTCATTTCGTCGGCGGCTATGCGCCGCCGCTGTCCGCCCTTACCGGGGCGCTGGCGGAGAGCTGGGAACAGCCCGACGCCACCACCTATATCTTCCACATCCGCCAGGGCGTCCACTGGCATGACAAGCCGCCAATGAACGGGCGGGAACTCACTGCCGAAGATGTCGAGTTCAACTTTCACCGCATGTTGGGAAACAAACTGACCGGGACCGGGTTCAGCGAAGCCGAACCTTCCCCGGCGGCAGGCGCCCTCGGAACCTTGCCCTGGGAATCGGTAACGGCCACCGACGATGGGACGGTAGTCATGAAGCTCACGGAGCCAAGACTGCGTGCCGAACAGCATATGTTGGACCAGAGATATGTGTTCATACAGCCACCCGAAGTAATCGAGCAACACGGGGACATGCAGGATTGGAGGAATATCGTCGGTACCGGGCCCTTCATGCTGACCGACTTTGTCCCGGACAGTTCTCTGACCTTCACCAAGAATCCCAACTACTGGGGCTTCGACGAGAAGTACCCGGACAACCGCTTGCCCTACGTTGACGAGCTGAAGGCGCTGTATATGGAGGAATATGCAACCATCATGGCGGCACTGCGCTCGGGTCAGGCCGACTGCGCATGTTGGCAGGGCAACTCCCAAATAGCGACCGTAGACCAGGCAGAGAGCCTCATGCGGACCAACCCGGAGCTGGTGGTGATCCCGTTTTTCCAGCGGGCGAATCATGGCACCAAGATCAACACGGCCAAGCCACCCTTTGACGACATCCGAGTGCGCCGGGCGATGCAGATGGCACTCGACCTCGAGACCATCAACGCTACCTACTTCAAGGGTTTTGCCGATACGACACCGATGGGGCTGGTGAACAGGGATTTCTGTGCCACGGGGTACTGCGTCCCGTTCGAAGACTGGCCCGAAGAGATCAAGCAATACTACCGGTATGACCCGGAAGGGGCCGAGAAGCTGCTCGATGAGGCTGGGCTTCCCCGTGGCACGGACGGCACCAGATTCGAAACCACCTATCTGACCATCTCGAGTCACGATGTGAGCTGGCCGGAATTATTGGGCGGATACTGGGGCGCCGTTGGCATCAAGCTCAATATTCAGCCAATCCCCATTGGTGAACTGATCCCCCGATTGACAGCGGCACGCCCGGTCCGCGCTGCCGGGGGTATTGGTGACTGGGACATGTGGGTAGGTTCCACCGGTGCCAAGGGTGAGCCGTGGCAGCAGATGTCCATGTCTTACGGCGGTTCTACCGGGTGGCACCAGATACCACAGCACGACGCGCAATATGACGCCCTGTATGACGAAATGGTAGGCGCTGCCACCGTGGCGGAGCAGACCAGGCCGATCAGAGAGATGGACATGCGCCACCTGGAGCAGCACTGGATGATCTGGGGGCCCGAGGCTCCGCAGTTTGCCGTGCATCAGCCGTGGCTGATGGGCTATGGCGGCGAAGGCGCCTTCGGATCGCAACAGTACTTGAATGTATGGGCCCGTCTCTGGGTCGACAGCCAGCTCAAGGCAGAAATGAGTCGCTAGGGTTTCGCCGCATCCGGCGGACCTTGGGATGAGGGAGCTGGGAGGCGCCGCGCTTCCAGCTCCCGATCCGAAAGTGCTGGCCAGCCGCCGATGGTTGAGCTTCGATTTTCATCGTATTCGTGTCACGGAGTGACCCTTGCCGCCTGTGCATTGACGGGGAAATCGTCATGAGGAGTTGGAGGTGAGAGCCTATATTGTCAGGCGGTTACTGCTCATCATCCCCACTCTGTTCATCCTGACCATCCTGGTTTTTCTCCTGGTCCGCTTCATCCCCGGCGATGTCATAGACATCATAGAAGGTCGCATGTTCTACGAGGGCGGCCAGACCGACGACATCGACCTGGACCGTGAAGCGGTGGAGCGTATGCTGGGATTGGACGTGCCGGTGTACGTGCAGTACGGACGCTGGATGGGAGTGTTGCCGACCCCTCACTGGATGACCGGTGAGCCTCGCTTCAACGGTCTGTTGCAGGGCTCGCTCGGCGATTCCCTGTTCGGCGGTCTTACCGTGCGGCAGAGAATCATCGCCAGCCTGCCGGTTACGATCGAGCTCGGCCTCATAGCAATCGTGCTCGGGCAGTTGATAGCGCTGCCGGTCGGCATCTACTCGGCGATTCGCCAGGATACGCCCGCCGACTACGCCGGTCGCACCATCGCCGTCATCGGCATGGCAACGCCCAACTTCTGGCTCGGCATCATGGTCATGATCTTCCCGGCAATCTGGTGGGGCTGGGCGCCGCCGCTGCAATTCATTTCTCTCCTGGAAGACCCACTGGGGAATCTCGGGATTCTCATCATTCCGGGCGTCATTCTCGGGACCGCCCTGTCCGCCGGCATGATGCGGATGACGCGTACCATGATGCTGGAGGTACTCAGGCAGGACTATATCAGGACTGCCCGGTCGAAGGGCCTCAAGGACCGGGTAGTTATCATGCGACACGCCGTCAAGAATGCCCTCATCCCGATCGTTACCCTGGTAGGCATGCAGTTGCCGATCCTGGTCGGTGGCTCGGTTATCATGGAGAGCATATTCAACCTGCCGGGGTTGGGTGGTCTCCTGGTGCGTGCACTCACCGAGCGAGACTACCCGATGGTGTCCGGAGTCAACCTGGTGTTCGCCGGTGTCGTTCTGTTGAACAACCTGTTTATCGACCTGCTCTACCCCTATCTGGACCCGAGGGTGCGGTATCGATGAGGCGCTCTCCGGTGCGTGACACCACCCGGCATGGCGGGCTGGCCGATTTCCTTATCAGGCTGGTCAGGGAGAAGCCGCTGGGTGCTGCCAGCGGGATCGTGGTATTGCTGTTGATTCTGGTAAGTGTCTTTGCCGATCTGCTGGCCCCTTATCCGATGGACGAACAACACCTGGTAGACCGGCTGCAGCCGCCATCGGCGCGCTATCTGCTGGGAACCGACCAGTTGGGGCGGGACTTCCTGAGTCGCCTCATCTACGCCGCTCGTCTTTCGCTGGGGGTCGGTCTGGCGGCGACCACGGTCAACGTCGTGGTCGCGTTCCTGGTCGGCGGCACCTCGGGATTCCTCGGTGGCAAGTTCGACCTGGTGGTGCAG
Organism: Spirochaetaceae bacterium; assembly: GCA_028821475.1. GTDB lineage: Bacteria > Spirochaetota > Spirochaetia > SZUA-6 > Bin103 > Bin103. The sequence continues at coordinate 48,819 of JAPPGB010000128.1, read as the reverse complement.
CGGTTCGTCGATGCCTGGATGGCGTTCCCGGGACTGCTCATACTGCTCACCGTAATGTCCATTACCGGGCCGGGTTTGCCGCAGATCATCCTGGTCCTGGGGATCTCGGGAGGCATCGCCGGCTCGCGGGTGCTGCGCAGCGCAGTCATCGGGGTGAAGGAGGGGGTCTACTTTCAGGCGGCGGAGGCGGCCGGCAGCACCAGGTGGAGCACCCTCATCCGGCATGTCCTGCCCAATATCGCCGCTCCGGTGATCGTCATCTTCAGCATCAACGTCGGCGGGGTGATCATGGCCGAGGCTTCCTTGAGCTTCCTGGGATTCGGTCTGCCCGCGCAGATTCCAAGCTGGGGAGGGATGCTCAGCAGAGACGGACGCACCCACATGGAGGTAGCCCCCTGGCTGGCGCTCTGGCCCGGTCTCTGCCTCACGGTTGTCGTGTACGTCCTGAACATGTTCGGCGACGCCATGCGCGACCTGCTCGACCCGCGGCTCAGAGGTGGTGGTGCGCGTCTCGGCGACGATTCCGCCACCTACTGAGTCAGCGCCGCCCCTCGCTGCACCAACTCTGCTGTCGGTCCTCGCGGGCCGCGAGCTCGAACAGTGCGTCATCGTCAGCGGCCTGCAAGCCGATCTGCCCGCCCAAATTCCGAGTTGGGGAGCGATGTTGAGCGGGACGGACGCAGCCAGCCATGGAGGTAGCCCCATGGCTGGCGCTCTGGCCCGGTCTGTGCCTGACGGTTGTCGTCTATGTCCTCCTGCGCCATCGCCTCGACCGCGGCCGGTTGGGCCGGAAGCGGCGCCGGAGGCGGCGGTTCCGGGGCGCTAGCGGCTGCTACCGGTCGCGGGTCGGATCCGGGCTGACTCGAACCAGCAGCTTACCGAAATTCCTGCCCTGCATCATGCCGATAAACGCATCGGGCGCCTTCTCCAGCCCCTCCACGAGGTCTTCGCGGTACTTGACTTGGCCCCCGCGAACCCACCAGGCCAGCAGGGCCAGTGCCTCCTCGTGGCGATCCTGATACTGACCTTGGTTCATTCCCACCATGTGGGCCAGGCCGCCCTGCACGTAGCGGTTGATGCGGGTGCCCTGCAGCGTGCCGGGCGGGTCGTTGTACTCGGCAATGGAACCGCACAGGGAAATTCGCGCGCCGCGGTTGATCTGCGCCAGCACCGCGTCCAGGACCGGCCCACCGACGTTGTCGAAGTAGACGTCGACACCGTCGGGGCAGGCCTTGGCGAGCGCCCCGTCCAGATCGCCGGCACGGTAGTTGACGGCTGCGTCAAAGCCCAGTTCCTCGACGACGTAGTCGCACTTCTCGTCGCTGCCGGCGATACCCACCGCGCGGCAGTTCTTGATCTTGGCGATTTGTCCGACCACCGCGCCGACCGCGCCCGCTGCCGCCGAAACCACAACCGTCTCACCGGCGACCGGTTGGCCTACTGCCAGCAGCCCGAAATAGGCGGTCACGCCCGGCATCCCGACCACGCCCAGCGACGTCGATATCGGCACCAAGTCGGGATCCAGGACGCGCAGCTCGGCTCCCGGAGCCACGCCGTAACTCTGCCAGCCGTAACCGCCCACGTACTGGCACACCAGTTGGCCGGCAGCGAAGGCCGGGTGGCGCGAGGCCACTACCTCACCGACCACGCCGCCAGACGGAACCTTGCCGACCGACTTGGGATTGCCCATCCCTCCCCTCATATAGGGGTCCAAGGACAGGTAAATGGTACGCACCATGACCTCGCCGTCACCGGGTTGGGGGAGCGGACTCTCTACCAGCTCGAAGTCGTCCGGAGCCGGCATGCCCTGTGCGACGCGGCGCAACACGATCCGTTTGTTGGTCTCAACATTTTCACCCATGTCAGCGAGTCTACCACAACGCGCGGCAGCGGCTGAGTCCATCGGTGCGGTCAGCCGCCCGCCGCTGAGTCCATGGGGCGCCGGGCGTCCGAATCCGCGTCCAGGCGGCGCAAAAGCCCCTCGTCGATCGAGATCCGGACTACGTGCGGATGGTGTACGATCACACCATCGCCAGCATCACTCCATGCTCCGCGGCGTGATCGACGAGCGGCTTGCCGGGCAGGCATGATGCGCGGGTGCCGGCCCTTGCCGGCCTGTCCCGATTCCCATACGGTGGGGCGGTCCGGGGCCGTGACCGCGGCGGCGCTTCCGCCGGTGACGAGTGGCGGCCCGAACATGAAACGAGGAGACGACGATGGCGGGAAGATTGGCAGGCAAGGTGGCGATCGTCACCGGTGGCAACAGCGGCATGGGGGCCGGCACGGTGGAGTTGTTCGTGGCCGAGGGGGCGCGGGTGGTGATTGCCGCCCGCGGCGAGGAAGCGGGGCAGGCGCTCGCCGACCGGCTCGGTGAGAATGCGGCCTTTGTCCGAGCCGACGTTGCGGTGGAAGCCGACGTGCAGGCGCTGGTCGATGCCGCCGTGGCGCGCTGGGGGCGGGTGGACGTGCTGTTCAACAACGCCGGCATCGGGCAGGGCATCGTCGCCCCGGAGGATTTCACGCTTGACGCCTTCAACCGTGTGATGATGACCAATCTCGGCTCCTGCTTTCTCGGCCTCAAGTACGTGACGCCGATCATGAAGGAGCAGGGCGGCGGCAGCATCATCAACAACGGCAGCACGGCCGGAATCACCACGGATGGCTCGGGGCCGGTGTATGCCGCGAGCAAGGCCGGCGTCATTCACATGACCAGGATCTGGGCCACCCAGTTGGCGGAGTTCGGGATCCGCGTCAACTGCATCTCGCCCGGTGCCATCGTCACGCCGATCTTCTGGGGCGGCCACCATACCGAGTCGGATGAGGAAAACGAACGGCGATCGCAGCGGCTGACGGAGCTGTTTGCGGCGCAGTTGCCGCTGCGGCGTGCCGGTACCTCGGAGGACATCGCGTACGCCGCCCTGTACCTCGCGGGCGACGAGAGCCGGCACACCACCGGGCACAACCTGATGATCGATGGCGGCATTACGGTGCGGATGGCCGCCCAGTCGGCCCTGGAGAAGGGCGGCAAGGAACGGGCGGAGTTTCTGCGCGGCGGCTGACCCGGGGGAGATAGGATGAAGTTCGGAGCGCAGATCAACAGTTTCGGAGCGGACTGGGAGGCTATCAGCGCGTACATCGCCGCGCTGGAGGGCGGGCGCTGGAACAGCCTGTATATCGCCGACCACTTCCTGCCGCCGGTCGGCGACCGGGGCGAGCACAACAACGCCTTCGAGGCGTTCACCCTGCTGTCGGTGGCCGCCGGCATGACGCGCCGGGTCGAGCTCGGCACGCTGGTGCTGGGCAACACCTACCGCAACCCGGCGCTGGTGGCGAAGATGGCGGCCACGCTCGACCAGGCGTCGCGGGGGCGGGTGGTGCTGGGCATCGGCGCCGCCTGGTTCGAGCGCGAGCACGCCGCCTACGGCTGGGACTTTCCCGCCATGCGGGAACGGTCGGACCGGCTGGAGGAAGCGTGCCGCCTGATCCGCACGCTGTTCACGGCGGACGGGCCGGTCGACTTCCAGGGCCGCTACTACCGCCTCAAGCAGGCGCCCCTGGCGCCCGGATGCTTCCGCACGCCGCACATTCCGATCATGGTCGGCGGCGTCGGCGAGCGCCGCACTTTGCGCACGCTGGCGCGCTACGGCGACGTGTTCAACCTCAACGGCTGGACCCTCGAGATGTCGCTGCCGGAGTACCGGCGCAAGGCGGAAGTGATCGAGCGCCACTGCGCGGCGGTCGGGCGCGACCCGGGCGAGATCCGGCACACCATCCACATGCCGCTGCAGCTTGCGGAGGCGGGCGACCGGCCTCCCGGCGGCGGCGCGGAGTGGAAGCTCGGTCCGGGACTGACCCCGGCGCCGGCCAGCTTCATCGTCGACCGCATCGGCGAGTTCGAGCGCGCCGGGGTGGACGAGATCATCTTCCAGCCGCTCCCCGACGCCGCCTACCTGCAGCGCGTCGAAGAGGAGATCGTCGCCGCCTGCGCCTGACGCGGCGGCGGGCGGCGGTCAGGGGTGCCGTAGCGGTGCGCTCCGGCCGGAATCGACGAAGCGGTCGATCACCGCCTTCAGTTCCGCGACGATCCGGGGGTGCTCGAAGTAGAGGTTGGTGGTCTCGCCGGGGTCCACGTCCAGGTCGTAGAGCTGGCCCGGGGCGTCGGGCGCCTTCTCCGGCAGGGCGTACTGCCTGAGTGCTCCCCTGGAATAGTCGTTGCCGCCGGAGCCGCGGTGATCGAGGTACTTCCACTTGCCGCGCCGGAGCGCCAGGTAGAGGGCGGGCTCGCCGCCGGTGGCCGTGTTGCTCAGGAAACTCTGGTGCAGCGTATGTTCGCGCACCGATTCGCCGGCCGGGGTCTCCCCGAGCATGGCCGGCAGGATGTCGAAGCTGTCCTCGCCCGCGTCGTCGGGCAGGTCGACGCCGGTGATCGCGGCACAGGTGGCCATCAGGTCGCACAGGCACACCGTCTGATCGCTCTCGCTGCCGGCGGCGATCCGCTCTGGCCAGCGCACCACGAACGGCACCCGGTGGCCGCCCTCCCACTGGTCGCGCTTCATGCCGCGCCACGGGCGCGCGCCGTCGTGGTCGTAGTCCTTGCGCATGTTCACGACGCTGGTCACCTCTGGCCCGTTGTCGCTGGTCACCATCACCAGCGTGTCGTCGGCCAGCCCCAGCCGGTCGAGCGTGGCCAGCAGTTCGCCCACCACGTGGTCGAACTCGTAGATGAAGTCGCCGTGCGGGCCGGCGCCGGTCTTGCCCCGGAACGCCTTGCCGGGAAGCGAGGGCAGGTGCACGCCCTGGGTGGAGTGGAACAGGAAGAACGGCTGGTCCCGAGACTCGGCCGCGTGCCGCTCCAGGAACCGCACGCTGCGCTCCAGGAACACCATGTCGATCTCTTCGAAGTCGAAGCCGGGGGCCAGCCAGCCGGTGCGGCAGTCCCGGGAATAGGGATGATCGGGGAGCACGGAACGATCATGCAGCCTGGTCGGCGGCACCGGGATGCGGTCGCCGTCGATGAACGCGTACAGGAAGTCGGTGGTCGGGCAGCACGCCGTACCGTAGAAGTGGTCGAAGCCGCGGTGGATCGGCGCGTCGGGGATGGCGCGGGAGTAGTCGATCCGCTCCACCGGGTCGAAGCCGTTCTCGTTGATCGGGTTGCCGTCCCGGTCCGGGAAGCTCAGGCCCACGTGCCACTTGCCGTACAGCGCGGTGGCATACCCCAACTCACGCAGCATGCCGGGCAGCGTGAGGCGCGACTCCTCGATCAGGCACGGACCGCCGGCGCCGGTGAATACGCCCGGCACGCCGGTCCGGAACTCCATGCGCCCGGTCAGCATGCTGTAGCGGCTCGGCGTGCACACCGTGGCCGGGCTGTGCGCGTCGGTGAAGCTCATGCCCTCCGCCGCCAGACGGTCGAGATTCGGCGTGGGCACCTTCGACTCCGGGTTGTAGCACGCCACGTCGCCGTAGCCCAGGTCGTCGGCGAGTATCAGCAGGATATTGGGTCGTTCCATACGTTGCCGCAAGGTCTATCCGGTTCCGCGACCATTGTCCACGCGAGATTGCGTCTTGATCCCGGGCACGCAGCGCAATCGGCGGCGTTCGCAACTTGACATTGGGTGGGGTTGGACGTAGGGTCGCTTCGTTGCGTCGGTGCCGCCGGCTGGGCTGAACACGCCATCCTCACGGCGGGCAGCCGACCTGCCAAGTCAGGTATTGCGGAGGTGTGACGTGAAGGGATTCGATTCTGTCATCAGGTTTCTGCTGGCCGCCGTGTTGTTGGCGGTCCTGGTTCCGGTCGCGGTGACCGCCGGGGGCGCCGACGAGGACACGGAAGGGACGACGGAGGCGGCGACGGCCACCGCGTCCGCGGGGCGCTACAACGAGGTGCCGATGCTGGAGCCGCTCGTTGCCTCCGGCGAGTTGCCGCCGGTCGACGAGCGGGTGCCGGACGAGCCGCTGGTGATCGAGCCGATCGAGATGGTGGGCCGCTACGGCGGCACCCTGAACGTGGTGGCCAACAGCGACGTGATCTGGCAGGACGTGCAGCCGGCCAACTTCAACACCTACATGCTGCACCTCCTGGAGAGCGGCGACATCGTCGGCAACTTCGCCAAGGACTACGAGTTCTCCGACGACGCGCAGACCCTCACGCTGTACCTGCGGGCCGGCGCCAAGTGGTCGGACGGGGCGCCGTTCACGGCCGACGACGTCCTGTTCATGCTCAACGACATGCACAAGCACGACGGCGTGAACACCGGCTGGAAGGTGCAGTGGACCAACCTCGCGAGCCACGCGGACAAGGTCGACGACCGCACGGTGCGGATCCACTTTCCGCAGCCGGAGCCGATCGTGCTGGTGCAACTCGCGCTGTGGATGGGCGGCGAGTGGGTGGTGTACTCCCCGAAGCACTACCTGAAGAACTGGCACGCCGACTACAACGACAAGGCCGCCGACGTGGCCAAGGAGGAAGGCTTCGACAGTTGGGGGCAGGCGCTGGTGTTCCACTGGGATCCTCCGCCGCAGAACGACCTCGACAAGCCGACCATGAATCCGTGGCGGCCGACCAACATCGCCACCACCGTGCACACCTACGAGCGCAACCCGTTCTTCTGGCAGGTCGACACCGGCGGCAACCAGCTCCCCTACATCGACAACGTGGTCGCCACCATCGTCGACCCGGAGGTGTACCAGTTGAAGATCATCGCCGGCGAGGCGGACGTGGCGTTCTTCTGGACCACCTTCCAGAACTACGCCCTGTACAAGGAGAACGAAGAGCAGGGCAACTACAACGTGCACCTGATCCCCGGCGTGTTCGGCAACGAGGCCGCGTTCGCCATCCACCAGACCATCGACGACCCGGTGCTGCGCGGGCTGTTCCGCGACCTGCGCTTCCGGCAGGCGATGTCCCTGGCGATCGACCGCGACGAGATCAACGAGGTGGTGTTCTTCGGCCAGGCGGTGCCGCGTCAGGCCACCATCCCGCCCGGCGCCAGCTACTACAAGGAATCCTGGGCCAACGACTACGCGGAGTACGATCCGGACCGCGCCAACGCGCTGCTTGACGACATGGGGCTGACCGCGCGCGACTCCGACGGCTTCCGCCTGGGGCCGGACGGCGAGACCATCGTCCTGCTCATCGAGGCGAGCATCATGGAGACCGAGATGGGCGTGGTCGAGCTGGTCAAGGCGTACTGGGACGAGGTGGGCCTGAAGACCGAGGTAAAGCCGGAAGAGCCGACGCTGTGGAGCCAGCGCACCCACGCCGCCGACCACGCGATCATTCCGCAACGCCTGTTTACCAGCGAGGAGGTGCAGATCTTCGCCGGCGGCGCCCTGCTGGGCGGCGGCCAGCTCGAGTGGGATACCTTCTGGGTGCAGTGGTTGGAGGCGAACGACGAGATCGAACGCGGTGCCAAGACCCTGGACGACTTCGGCGGCACGCTGCCGGGCGAGGAACCGCCCGACGAGATCAAGCAGCATTGGCAGTGGCGGCAGGACTGGACCAAGACCGTGTTCCGTTCCGCGGAGTACGACGATCTGGCCGAGAAGATCTTCGACTTCTACGCCGAACAACTGTTCGTGATCGGCACCGTCGGGCTGCTGCCCACGCCCTACATCGCCAAGAAGAACATCGGCAACGTGCCCACGAAGTATCTGCCCGGCCTCACCGACTACGCCGGCGACCTGAATTTCTTCTCCCACCAACTGTTCTTCAAGAACTAGGAGACCGTCGTATGCGGCGGGGCAGTTGCACCGGCTGCCCCGCCGTTCACGAGGGCCGCGAAACGGCAGATTCCGGCTAACGGCACATGGGCACCTACATCGTCCGCCGGCTGTTCTACATGGTCATCACGCTACTGGTGACCTCGCTGATCTCCTTCACGATCATCCAGCTCCCTCCCGGTGACTACCTGACCACCTACATGGAGATGCTCAGCCGCCAGGGTCTCGATGTCACCGAGGAGCAGATCCGCTCCCTGGAAACCGAGTACGGGCTCGACCTGCCGTTCCACGCCCAGTACCTGAAGTGGCTGTGGAAGATGCTGCAGGGCGACCTGGGCCGGTCGTTCAAGTTCAACAAGCAGGTCACCACGCTGCTCGCCGAACGGGTCCCGCTCACCGTCGCCATCTCCACGCTGACGCTGATCTTCGTGTACGTGGTGGCGATCCCGATCGGCGTCTACTCGGCCACGCACCAGTACTCCGCCGGCGACTACACCGTTACCGTGCTCGGCTTCGCGGGCCTGGCCACGCCCAACTTCCTGCTCGCCCTGGTGCTGATGTTCGTGTTCTTCAGGTTCTTCGGCCTGAGCGCCGGCGGGCTGTTCTCGCCCGAGTACATCGTCGCTCCCTGGAGCCTGGGCAAGGTGTGGGACCTGCTCAAGCACCTGCCGATTCCGATCATCGTGATCGGCACCGCCGGCACCGCGAGCATCATCCGCGTAATGCGCGGCTCCCTGCTCGACGAGCTGGCGCGGCAGTACGTGATCACCGCGCGCGCCAAGGGGGTGACCGAGAGCAGGCTGCTGTTCAAGTACCCGGTGCGGATGGCGGTGAATCCCATCATCAGCACCGTCGGATGGACGCTGCCGGTGATCGTGTCCGGCGAGACCATCACCGCCATCGTGCTCAGCCTGCCGACGGTCGGCCCGCTGCTGTTCAACGCCCTGCTGAGCCAGGACATGTACCTGGCCGGCAGCATCGTGATGGTGCTGGTGGTGCTGACCGTGATCGGCACCTTCCTGTCCGACATCATGCTGGCCTGGATCGATCCGCGCATCCGCTACGAACGGGCGGCGGCGGCGTAGGCGGGCAGGGGCGGAACGCGGGCAAGGCGCGATGAGCACGCGGGCGAACGTCGAAGAGGGCTATTTCGTAGCCTCGCAGTGGCAGCTCATGTGGCGCAAGTACAGGCGCCACAAGCTCGCCTTCGTGGGCACGAGCGTGCTGGCGCTGCTCTACCTGTTCGGCATCTTCTGCGAGTTCTTCGCCCCCTACGACCCCTACCGGCGCAACGCCGACTTCACCTTCGCGCCGCCGCAACGCATCCGCTTCATCAGCGACGAGGGGCTGCACCTGCGCCCGTTCGTGTACGGTTGGCAACGGGAACGCGACCCCGTCACCCTGCGCCCGGTGTACACGGTGGACCGCGGCGCCCGCTACCCGATCCGGTTCCTGGTGCGCGGCGACGAGTACAAGTTCTGGAACCTCGTGCGCACCGACGTCCACCTGTTCGGGGTGGCGGACGGCCAGGCGGCGTTCCTGTTCGGCACCGACAAGCTCGGCCGCGACCTGTTTTCGCGCAACCTGTACGCGTCACGGGTGTCGCTGTCGGTGGGGCTGGTGGGGGTGGCGATCAGCTTCGTGCTCGGCTGCATCCTCGGCGGCATCTCGGGCTACTACGGCGGCGCCATCGACACCGCGATCCAGCGGGTGGTGGAGATCCTGATCTCGATTCCGACCATCCCCCTGTGGATGGCGCTGGCGGCCGCCCTGCCGGTGACCTGGTCGCCGATCGAAGTGTACTTCGGGGTGACCATCGTGCTGTCGGTAATCGGCTGGACCGGGCTGGCGCGGGTGGTGCGCGGCAAGCTGCTGGAACTGAGGGAGGCGGACTTCGTGATGGCGGCGCAGATCGCCGGCGCGTCCGAGGCGCGGGTGATCGGCCTGCACCTGCTGCCGTCGTTCTTCAGCTACCTGGTCGTCAACCTGACCCTGGCCGTTCCCTACATGATGCTCGGCGAGACGGCGCTGAGCTTCCTGGGCCTGGGCATCCGGGCGCCGGCGGTGAGCTGGGGCGCGCTGCTCAAGGAGGGCCAGAACATCAGGACCGTGGCACAGTCGCCCTGGCTCTTGATACCCGGCCTGTTCGTGATCCTGTCGGTGCTCGGCTTCAACTTCGTCGGCGACGGCCTCCGCGACGCCGCCGACCCCTACAAGGATTGATCACGCCAGTCGGGCTGCACCCTCCGGTCGGCACCTCGGAGTGGACGTCCGCGCCCGAATCGGGAGACCCGTGCGTGCTTCATGTGGTAGTCGCTGTCGTAGATCTGCTCTATGCGCAGTAGTCGAACTCCTCAAGGAGAGTAAGTTCCACCACCGGAGCAACGGTTGGCCGTTTTGCCGCAAACTGCTACCTTGCTCCATCGTGGAACTCCGCAAAATCGGGATTGAGCGCTACAAGGGCTATGCACAACGAGCGGAGTTGGAGCTCGCCCCTCTGACGATCCTCGTAGGCCCGAACAACTCTGGCAAGACGGCTCTCGCTCAGATGATCCAGTTGTTCGCCGGCGGACTGGCTCCCACGGGAAAGGCTCCTTCGGAGCCGCTTCCGCTCGAATCGGGCGGGATTCAGCACGGTGGGAGCTTCGAGGATCTGGTGACGGGGCGCAGTGTGCATGGCCGCTTGAGTGTGGCTGCGTCCCTAGTGGACGACACTGGCGAGCTATCCCTGTCGGCCACGGTTGGCAACGTCTTGTTGCCGGAACGGCCCGCTGCCCGCCAGATCTCCGAATGGCGCTTCACCAGTGGCGGCAAAGAGATCACGCTAGAGCGATGTGGGTTCGATGACCGATCGGAGTACCGTGTGGCAGTCTCAGGCGCCGCAACAATATCACGGCAGCTCCGTTGGCTAGGGCTAGTGCCGCTACAACCGTACGAACTTGCAGACTGGGCCGAAGTACCATTTGACAGACTTCAGACCTGGGCATTCGGAATCCGTCATCTGCAGTGTCCACGCAGACTCCTCCCGTCGCCGTTTCGCATACCGGACGATCTAAGGTTGTTTCTTGGGTCGGACGGTTTGTACACGCCCCGGGTGCTGGCAGCCGACGATGAGTTGAGAGAAGCGGTGCGGAGATGGTGCCGAAGCGCTCTCGGAACGACCATCGACGTCGTAGCGCAAGGCACTTACTTCGACCTCGTGGCCGGGGCGGCGACTCAAGACACGAATGTGTCACTTGCCCAATCTGGGCGAGGGCTGTCGCAGATCCTCCCGGTAGCGGTGATGGCTCTGACCGCCCAGAAGGTTGGTCAAGGTGTCGACATAATTGAACATCCCGAAGCCGAATTGCATCCGGCAGCTCACGGTCACGTCGCAGAGTTGTTGATAGAAAACATTGTTGGTCCGGTTCGTCCTTTGGTCGTCGAGACGCACTCCGAGATGCTCCTGTTGCGTATCAGACGCTGGGTTGCCGAAGGGAAGTTGCCGGCCGACAATGTTCTCGTGTATTGGATCTTTGCTGAGCCGGGGAGCGGTTCATTGCTACGCAAGATCAGAATAAATGATAAGGGTGAATTGAGTAGCTGGCCGGCCGGTGTGTTCATCGAAGACTACGACGAAATCCTTGCTATCCGTCGTGCCGCTCGTTCGAACGGATAGAGCGTATGCGTATAGAGATTGATCCGACCGCCGCAAACGATCCGGATGCGCACTCTTGGTTGGATCGGATTCTGCACAAGGTTGACGACGGCTGGCATGTGTGGGATACGACCCAAGCAGATCCAAACGCATTAGCGGTAACTTCCTGGATGCGCGAAAGTACGCAGCGTGTACACGAATTGTTCGTAGCATCGGTCCAGCGTGGAGCCTGGACTCTCGAGCCACATGGGAGACGTGCCCGAGTAACTACCAATCCGAGCGCAGCGGACGAACTCACGCCCGAACACGCTGCTCGACTTGCGGAACAGCCGCTGTGCGTTCTCGTGGAGAATCGGTTCAGCGATGGTGCGTTCGTAAGGCGCATTGTTGAAGAGCTGGACGGAGCGCTTCACTCTCTGTGGAGCCTACCTACAGGCCCGGTCCACATCGACGGGCCCGGTGGCAAGGGCCAGATGAAGCTTGAAGTCGAGCGTCGTGTACAGCAGAAACCTTATCGCGTAAGACTCGTCGCTATAGTCGATAGTGACCGTAGACATCGTACGTCCAACCCGAGTAAGGAGGCTCGACAGCTAGATCGCTACTGTGACAAGAACGGTCTACCGTGCTGGATTCTAGCTAAACGGGAAGCCGAAAACTATCTGCCTCGAGTTCTCCTCGAAGCACGTCCAGACGTGGGCGAGGAGTACCGTCAGAGAACTCATACATGGGACAGGCTCACCGATGATCAGAAAGACTTCTTCGACATGAAACAAGGCCTGCCCGACGTACTCTCTGGTGTCGAGCACGCGTTGTTTGGCGAACTCTCAGAGCCGGACCGGGTGATGCTCTCGAGTGGGTTTGGGGAGAGGGTTCATGCGTGCTGGATGGTTCAGAACGTACCGGCAAGGCAACAGCTCATTTCTCGAGGACAAGGAGATCTTGAGCTTGGTATGGAATTGATTCGGAGCCAAGTGTAAGTGCCGGCCGTAAAGCGAAGTCGTACCGAGGTCGTCCCGGAAGTGATATTTCTCGGGAAGTTGGTTGAACGCATCGCCGCCGGAAAAATACGGGTGCCGAGATTTCAACGTGCTTTCGTGTGGAAGCAGGCAGACCTGCACGCGCTTCTGGATAGTATTCTGCGAGGATTTCCCATCGGGTCCATACTTGTCTGGGACACGGAGGAGGACATAGAATCCTCCGAGCGTATTGGGCCAATTGAGATCACTTCGAATCCGGGTGGCGTGGTGGGTTACTTGCTCGATGGACAGCAGCGTGTTTCCACCCTCATTGGCACCTTGCGACTGACCGAGGACAATGAGCACACCGTGGACGAAGTCGACTGGCGCGTATTCTGTAACCTTGAGACGTTGGAGTTCCATCGAGCACCGAGGCCGGCAGACCGCCTTGGACCACAACACTTCCCGGTTAGCAGCTTACTCAATACTGTTGGATTCTTCGAATCATGCCGTCGCATACAATCGGAAGTCGATGACGCAGACCAGAGGCAGCGACTGCTTGACGAAGCGGATCGTCTTGCAAGCGCTTTTCGAGACTATCAGCTGCCCCTTATTCATATCCGCGAGGCCGACCTCGACAGTGCGGTTGCCGTGTTCGCCCGACTGAACCGCACGGGTCGGAAGATGGCTGCGGACGAAATGGTGTCCGCGCTGACCTATCAGAGAGGACAGTTCCACCTCGCGCAAAAGCTGAACGAGTTTAAGGCAGAACTCGAAAAGGAACGATTTGGCAATCTCGACCGCGTCTTCCTCCTCCGAGCGGTGCTGGCAGCACTCGGACGCGACATCTACGCCAAGGATTGGGCAGACCTGATGGTCAAGACGGAAGTCCGGGACAAGCTGCCGGATGCTTTCGAGTCTGCAACGGAGGGCATCCGCCGTGCGCTCGCGTACCTGAAACATTGTGGCGTAACGTCAGATCGGCTACTACCCTACGGACTCCAACTCGTGATGTTGGGCGAGTTCTTCCGGCAGTGTCCGCAGCCGCCGGCGAATGTCGCTGAACTTCTGGACCGCTGGTTTTGGGTGACGTCGTTCACGGGTTGGTTCGGAGGAGTAAATACCGCGCAAGCCGAGCTTGCTTTGGGCGAAATGCGTCGTTTAGCCATTGGCACGGGAGTCGGGTTTAGCGTCGTTGATCTGGAAGCACCTGCGCAACCGTTTCCCGAACGCTTCGATGGCCGGAGCGCACGGGTACGCGCCTTTCTTCTCTATCTTGCATCACTGAAACCCCGTTCACTTCTTGAGGATGAGGATCTGGATCCGGGAGAATTGCTATCAATACTGGGTACGCGAGCGGTGGGGTATGTATTGTCGAATTTTCCCGGTCGTCGCGACTTAGTGCGGAGCCCAGCAAATCGGATGTTCTTGGATCGGGTGCATGTCGGCCAAGCGTTTGGCGCCCTAAGAACAACGAAGGATGACAGACTGATGAGAATACTGCGAAGTCATGGGTTTCCTTTCGACTCGCTGCAGCGGCTTCGGAGTGACGATAGGACGGGATTGATAGAGTCGCGGTTGCAGGCACTCATCAACGGCGAGCGAGACTTCATGAACGGCCGGAACGTAACGCTTCCAAGCGAACAAACGGCGGCAACGATCGCGGATAGTGACGTCTCCGATGATGAATACTCAGATCTCGAAATTGGTGATTCCGGCGCGGCTAGCGGATGAGAGGCACACGGCGCCAAGCATCCTCGCTGCTTCAGCGGCCGCGCTTAGCACGTGGACGAAGGGACGTTCGCCCGCCTGAGCGCCGAGGAGTTCAACTCCTGAGCGCTCGGGTCAGCGCCAATCGGGGGCCGGCATGATGCGGCGCATGAAGCGGTCGAACAGGGGGACGGTGAACGCGGTGTCGCCGCGGGCGGCGCTCCACACCATGCCCTTGGCGATCAACTGCGCGCGCGTCGGGCCGAGGGCAGTGACCTTGCGGCCAAGTTCCCGAGCGATCTCGCCGGAGCGGTGTGGGCCGGGGCCGAGTTCGGCCATGGCGCGCAGGTAGCGCTTCTGTGCGGGGGTGAGGCGGTCGAAGCGGGCACGGAAGAACCCGGCGTCGAGCGCGGCGGTCACCTCGTCCGACGCGCGCGTGACGTCCCCGGCAGCGATCGGCGAACGTTCCGCGATGTCCCACACGTGCTTGCCCCACTCCTGCAGGAAGTAGGGGTAGCCCTTCGTCTCCGCGACGATCATGGCCAGGGCATCCGGGCATATTTCAGCCTCATGCTCACGGATCGGAATCGCCACCGCGTCTTCCGACGCCGGCTCATCGAGCGCGCCGACCTCGCGGAACTCGAACAGGCGTTCGGCGTAGGTCTTGGCGTCCGCGACCTGGGCCCGTGTCTGCGGGAGCCCGGCGCCGGCCAGGAGAATCGGCAGCCTGCGCTGCGCGGCGCGATGCAGCGCGGCACACAGCGCGGCCAACTCCGCCTTCGGCACGTACTGCAACTCGTCGACAATCACGAACAGCGCGGTATCCGACGCGGATGCCGCCGAGCCGAGGGTCTCGAACAGTGCTACCAGGTCGAGTTCCAGGTCGCCGCTGTCGGCGACACCCGGCTGGACCGGTGCGCTGATGCCCAGTTCCACGTCGCCGTACTTCACCTTGAGCGCCGCCACGAAGCCGGAGAGGACTCCGAGGGCGCGGGTGGCCAACGCGCGTACGCGCCGTTGCCGCGACATGCGCAGCAGCGCGCCGTGCAGCTCGGCGGCGAGCTGCGCCGGCAGGGCGCTGCGGTCGCTGGCCTCGACCATGACCGTGGTGATTCCGGCCTCGGCGGCCCGCTCCTGCGCCCGCCCGAGCACCACCGTCTTGCCCACGCCGCGCAGGCCGAGGAGCAGGACGCTACGCGCGGCCAGTCGCCGGCGCGTCCGTTGGGCAGACACGTGGATGGCGTCGAGCAGGTCATCCCGCCCGGCCAGCTCGGGCGGCGGCACTCCCGCGCCCGGCGCGAAGGGGTTCTCCAACGGATTCACGGCATGATTATATCGTAGTTATCGTTGTTAGCGGAAACTGATAAATCCAGTAACTTCGGCATAGAGCCGCTCAAGGCTGTCGTTTCAACAGGGCGATCTGGCCGGCGTGGTAGATGCCGTGCTGGATGTGAAAGATGGTACGCCGGATGCCGGCGCCGGATCGCGCCCGGGCAGAGGAGCGGCGCTTTGCGCGCGTGGGGAGGATCGGTAGGATGGCGCCATACATGACCGGGCTGATCGATTCTTTCAACCGGGACGGGTTTCTCGTCGTGCGCGATGCCATTCCGGGCGCGGTGCTGGATGCATTCATCGGGGTGCTGGAGGCGGAGGTGGACCGGCGCGCCGGGGCGATGTTCGAGCGCGGCGAGATTTCCGACCCCTGCGCCGACGAGCCGTTCGCCACCCGCTGGTACCGCATCTGGGAGGAGCGCGGCGGAGAGCCCAAGCCTCCCACCTGGCATGCCTGCGTGTTCGGCCCCGAACTGTACGCCCTGTGGACGCACGCGGCGATTCTCGACGCGGTGGAGCTGGTGGTGGGCCCGGAGATCCAGGCCAGCGGTGACTACATCCTGCGCCCCAAGCTGCCGTCGCTGAACCTGTTGCCGTGGCACCAGGACTCCGGCTACATGCCGGCCACCGAGCAGTATCCGTGGCCGACGGTGTGGGTGCCGTTCGTGCGGGTGCACGCCGGCAGCGGCGCCATGCAGTTCATCCCCGGCTCGCACCGGCAGCCGATCCGGGAGCACCGCAAGAGCGACGGCGCGGTCTACGCGACGCCGGAGCGCGACCCGGCCGCGGGGCGCGAGGTGGTGACGCCGGAGCTGGACCGAGGCGACTTCGTGATCTTCAGCAACTACGTGTTCCACCGTTCCACCGCCGGCCGGGACCCGTCGGTGCGCTGGTCGATCGACTTCCGGTTCAGCCCCGCCGGCACGCCGGTGGGCGACCACCTGTGGTTCCACGGCATGACCCACGTGGTGCGCAGCGCCCGCGATCCGGGCCTGATTCCGAGCTGGGACGAGGTGGTGGCGCAGTGGGAGCGTAGCCCGCAGCGGGTCAAGAGCCCGTAGCGGCGCGTGCAGACGCTGCCCAACTTCGGGCCGCACATGCTCGATACCCTGTTTATTCGCGGATCGAGCCGTTGCGGCGACCTCCGCCTACGCGCGGCGCAGGCCGCGTGCCGCGACTCCGGCCTGATGTGCGCCGCTCCGGCGTCTGCGCGCCGGGCCTGCTTTGCAGTGCCGCGAAAGTCATGAGCTTCGACCTGCTGACCCCCTACGTGGCCGCGCAAGCGGTCGAGTCGGTCATCGCTACCCCGGTAGACGGGGCGTTGACCGCCTATCCGAGCTACGTCAACCGCGTGTACGAATTCGGCGCCGAGGATGGCCGCCAGTACGTGGCCAAGTTCTACCGGCCCGGGCGCTGGTCGTGGCAGGCGATCGAGGAGGAGCACCGCCTGGTGACCGCCTGCGCCGCCGAGGAGTTGCCGGTGGTGGCGCCGCTGGCCGACGTTGACGGCGAGACCCTGCACGCGGTGACCGCGGCGGACGGCGAATCGGAGCGAGAGTTCCTGTTTGCCGTCTACCCCAAGCGCGGCGGGCGCAACTTCGACGCCGACCGCGACCGGGACTGGCTGCGCATCGGCGCGCTGGTGGGGCGGTTGCATGCCGTGATGGCGGGCGGCACCGCCGCGCACCGGCTGACCTGTACGCCGCGGGCCGCAACTGCGCGTTTCATCGCCGAGCTGTCGCTTGCGGGCGTCGTGGCGCCCGATGCGGAGGACGAGTTCTTCGCCCTGGCGGACCGCGCCGTCGACCGCATCGCGCCGCTGTTCAAGGGGGTGCCCCTGCAGCCGGTGCACGGCGACTGCCACCGCGGCAACATCCTGGACCGCGCCGCCGCCGGCCTGCTGCTGATCGACTTCGACGACCTGATGATCGCCCCGGCGGTGCAGGATCTGTGGCTGCTGCTGCCGGGGAGGGTGGCGGACAGCCGGCGCGAGCTGGAGCTGCTGCTGGAGGGCTACGAGCAGTTCCGTCCGTTCGACCGCCGCGACCTGCGGCTGATCGAGCCGCTACGCCTGATGCGCATGATCTACTACCTGGCCTGGTCCGCGCTGCAGCGCCACGACCCCGGGTTCCGCTCGTCGTTTCCCCGGTGGGGCAGCGCGGCATTCTGGACCCAGGAGGTCGAGGACCTGCGCACCCAACTCGCCCTCATCGAAGCCGAACTCTCCTGACCTGCAACCGCCACGGACGGAGCCGTCTCCGACAACGCAGCGCATGAGGCGAGCAAGCCGGACCGTTGAGTTGGGCCGGGGTCAACCCGCCTGCCCACGCACGTTGTTGACATGTTGCAAGGCGGTTGTAAGGTATGCGGAACACTCGGAACACTACGATTGGGATGACAAACACTGACTTGGACGGTATACTAGCCGACGCCCGCTGGATGAGAGCGACTGCGTGCTGGCATGCAACCTTAGCGAGGACAGGTGATTTCGGCGTTTCGCACCCAATACGCTCCGCCTCGGGCGCCTGCGTTGGAGATGGGAGAGGGTGAGGATCTTCCTTTGACTACAGCCGGGCTCCGCCTGCTGGGAACTGCTCCGGTGAAGGATGTCGTGACGGGTTTCCCACCGCGCCGTTGGGGCGAGCCTAGCAATCGATATCTTGGGTGATCGACGACCGCGGGATTCCCTATATACAAGAGGCGCCACTTCCAATTTTAGCGGATAGGCTGCCGAAGCACACTAATCTCACCGCCGGGGGGCTTGCGTACATCGGCGGTGAGCTATGGTTTGGCAGCTATGAATCCCTCTACGTATCCGGAGCTTCCGGTAGGTACCCGCCACAGGATGCCCAGCACCTCGCGGATGCGGTCACAGTATTCGAGTCCTTTGGCTTCCAGGCAACGAGCTTGGGTTGGGACTCGGACAACGACGAAGCAAGACGGTATTGGAAGCCGCAATGAACTCAACCATGGAAAGACTGCGACGTGTATTTGGAGCCACCATCGCTACGACGCCTGAGGGTGCCGCTCGTGAGTCCAATCGCCAGTTCGTACGTGGGCGGACGCAGATCAGCCCTTACGACCCCGCTCGTAGACCGAGGGGACGCATCATCAGTGCCTACGAGGCATTCAGGGCGTATGGATTGGATGTGCTCGATGAGTCAGTCGAAAATCGGTCAGCCTTGCTACTCACAGGCGACAATTCCGTTGGTGGTGCGCTGCGGCGCCAAAGAGAGGCTCTCGGGTTGGATCATAGTGCCGTTTCCCGGCACGCGGGTGTCAGCGTTAAGGATCTCATTCGTATCGAATCCGGCGATGCTGACGATCTTTCGATGGCCGACATCGAACGCATCGCGTTCACTATCGGGCTGGACGAGGCCCAGTTAGCTTTTCGTCCGGGATTGGCGGGAGGAGCAATCGCCGGCAGACTGAAGACGTTGCAGACTGATAGCCCGGGAATGGGGCTTAGACAACTCACGGCGAAAACGGTCACTACCTTGACCGAAGCTGCTTCGGTGATTCGCACACAGTACCAGCTCCAGGAGTCACTGGGTTTGATAGGAGGGGCGCGTCGCTTCGATCCGGTTGATGACTACGGGAATATTTCGACGCCCGCTTGGAAGGTCGGCTATCTGCTGGCTGGTGAGGCACGAACAGAGCTGGGATTAGCGAATAGACCCCTTACATCGATGCGTGAGTTCGTTGAAATGGTTTTGGGAATCCCGGTTGTACAAGCCGAACTGCCCCAACGAATTGCCGGTGCGACGATCGCGGTATCCGACGGCGAACTCCACCCGAAGCGAGGTATTGTACTCAACACCACTGGGGCGAACAAGATTCCTTTGGTGCGAAGGGCGACTCTCGCACATGAGGTCGGTCATTTGTTGTTCGATCCGGATCAAAGACTGGAGAGCGTTCGCGTTGATTCCTATGCGAGTCTCATTGCGAACCCGGAGCAAACCGGACCAGTCGACTACGTTGAGCAGCGAGCGAACGCATTCGCCATCAGCTTTCTTGCTCCGGTAGATGCCGTTCGGAGTCTGCTCGATCCACCACTGTCCGAGGACGACGTTACAGGAATCGCATCAATGTTCGGAGTCAGTGCAACTGCTGCGCGGTTCCATGTTGAAAACGCGTTCTACAAGAATCATCCGGTACCAAGCATCGATAGTTCGTCGATTGACACTAGCGAATGGCATTTTGCCGAGGAATTTCTGTATTTCCCGGTAGCGGATGCACCGATCGCGCGGTGGGGTAGATTCGCCGGTCTGGTTGTTGCAGCTTGGAAAGAGAACCTTGTTTCCCTTTCGACTGCTGCCGCCTACCTGAATTGCGATGACGAGGAGTTCCTAGCCAGCGCAGAACACATCGAAAGCATGCATCCCGTGGAATAACCTTATCGACCAGAACACACCAGGAGGTCACATGCGAGGAGTAGTGCCGCTGGGAGGGGGACGGGTCGAGGTGCGCGAGGTGTCGGATCCGCGCCCGGGGCCGGGGGAGGCGGTGCGCAACGCCGGCATCAGCGGCGACGACCTGCACACGGCGCACCGTAGCTGGGAAGAGATCGGCGAGCGGCAGCACCTGGTGATCGGCCACGAGGCGAGCGGCGTTGACGCCGCCTCGCAGCGCGTGGACACTGGATGAGGAGTGGCCGAACGTCAGGAGGGAGAATGACTGCGCCTTGGCAGCCGCCGAGCGACATCTGGGAGGTCAATCAGAGCCTGCGGCTCGATGAGCACCTCGACGGCGATCGAGATCCGCGATGGGTGGACACCGAGCGTGCCCGAGGCGAATACAGCCTTACCCACCTTTGCCGTGCTCTTGGCGTCGACCGCACCCGGCGCAGATTGGCGGCTCCTGCCCACGGCTATTACCTCTATTGCGGGCACCGAGGCTCTGGAAAGAGCACCGAGCTCAGGCGCATCGGCCACGAACTTCATCATCGCGACTTCTATTACGTGGTGTTTGCGGATGCGGCTCGGGAGCTCGACGTCAACAATCTCCGATATCAGGATGTGCTGCTGCACCTCGCCAGCAGGCTGATGAGACAGCTCGTGGATGACGCCATCCACGTTGACGAAGTTCATCTGAACAAACTGCAGGAGTGGTTTAGCGAGAGAGTAGAGAAGACCACGAAGACCAGAGACTTTGCGCTTGAAGCCAAGGCGGGTGTCGGCGGCAGCGTGGGACTGCCCCTCTTGGCCAAGCTGTTTGCTCATTTCAGCACTGCTTTCAAGACCAACACGACGTACAAGGAAGAGCTGAGAACTACGCTTCGGAATCACTTCAGCGACTTCGCAGATGGGTTCAATCACCTCATAGCGGTGACCGAGGATACCCTTCCCGGAACCGGGAGAGGTGTTCGAATTCTCTTCGTTATCGACGGTACCGATCGTCTCGGTGGTGACGATGCGCAGGCGTTCTTCGAAGCGGACGTCCATCAATTGCAGCTCGTGCGGTCCTTGTTCTTGTATTGCGCGCCGGTTAGCCTTGGTTACGAAGAGGCAAGTGTAGGACAGAACTTCTCTTTCATCTTCCGGTTGCCCATGGTCAAGCTGCTCAACGAGGACGGCTCGCTCCATGAGGAAGGACGGGCAGCGATGGAGGAGATTCTGCATCGGCGCGCCGCCGCCGAATTGTTCGATGAGGGTGTCGCTGACCGTCTGATCGAGTACAGCGGTGGCCATCCGCGTGATCTCCTACGACTCCTTCAGTACGCGTTCAATCATGCCGAACATGACCGTTTCGATGATGCATCAGTTCATCAGGCGGTTCGGGGAATGGCGGCTGAGTTTCGGCGAATGCTGAATCCCGACGACTATCGAATACTGGCAGAGATCGACGCCGATCACCCGCCTCCGGCCGCTTCGGAGCGCAATCGTTTGCTCTTTGACCTCGCTCTGCTGGAGTACAATGATCACTTCTGGAGGAGCCATCCCGTAATTCGTTCGACGCAAGAGTACATGGCCGCTCGGGATGCTCTCGTCCGCTCCGATGAATAAATCCCAAGCGTCGTGGCCGCTGCGCTCGGAACACTCCGGGGCATTGCTTCGGCTCCGCCGGCTGGTCGAGAACAAGCGGTCGTTTGTCCTCTGCTTCCTCACCTATTCCGACAGCGCTTATCGAGAGACCGTCGCCGACTCTCTCGCGGAGCTGTTGGACGCTCGGCTTCGCGTTGCAATCGATTGCAAGGTCCGAGTCGGTACCGAAGATCTGTTCGGGTGGCTGAGTGATCCCACTTACGAGGGGCCGGCGCAGCTCAACGGCCTGGAGTCGTGGCCGGAGGGACTGGATAATCTGCTGACCCGGCTGAACCACCGCCGGGAAGCGTTCGCCGCACGATGTCAGCGGCCCTTGTTGTTGTGGATTCGGGAGTGTGACCTGCAAACGGTGGCAACGGGCGCTGCCGACCTGTGGGCGTGGCGCTCCGGCGTATTCGACTTCTCTCTGCCGGAAGTGCCTGTTCGAGCGGAACAGCGTATCGTCGACTTACAGCGCTATCTTCGCGAACGTCCTTCGTTGAAAGCCGCAGACGTGGACCTGCTGGTTGAGCTTGGTGACTTGCAGGCCTCGTTCGGACACTCGGAGGATGCGGAGCAGTCTTATTCGCAGGCGTTGACAGCGGCGACAGCGATCGGCGATAGCCGGCGCCGGGCTATCGCACAGGGACGGTTTGCCGGCACTCAGCAGTCGTGCGGGGATCCGGACGAGGTGCTGCGCGTCCAGGGCACCGCGGCAGACGCCGGCCCTGCGGGTGGCGGGGAGTAGCCCGAAGTAGTGCCGCGTGCGACCCGGTCGGTGGCGGGGGTGGGCGTCCTGGGCGGGCGGTTCGCGCCACGCGGTGGATGTTTCCCTGACGATCTTGCTGCCTCGGAATGCGCCGCAGAACTGCTTGACGCCTGCCGTCTTCAGCGACGGTGAGCCGGCCCTCAGCCGTCCGCCACCTCGAACGCCGTCACGTTGCGTGTCTCGCGGCTGAACTCCACACCGATCAGGTGGACCGGCTCGCCCCGGCCCCGGTACTTGTCCGCGTACCCGCGCTCCCGCAACTGCGCCAGCGCCGACCCCGGCGGCGCCATCTCCACGACCTTGAACTCGAACAGGTACACGTGGCCGCCGGTGCGCACCGCCATGTCCAGCCGCCCGTGGCTGCTCGATTCCTCCACCACGATCTCGTACCCCAGCGCCGCGAAGTAGGAGTAGACCACGCTTGCGTAGAAGCCCTCGTAATGGGCGATCTGGTTGTTTGTGTACCACTGGTACGGAATGCTCGCGAAGAAGGCGTGGAACAATTCCTTCAGCCCCGCGCAGTCGTGCGCCTGCAACAGCCGCGCGAGACGCATGCTGTTGGCCGTCTGCCGCTTCGCGTCCTGCACCAGGTGGCGCAAAAGCACCCGATTCAGGCTCTGGCGCACCTCCCGGTTGGGATAGTCCAGCCGATACAGCGTCTCGCCACCCAGATCCTCTTCCCCGATGATCGTCAGATAGCCGGTCTGGAACAGTAGCGCTTCGGTGCCGATCAGATCCACGTCGAATACCGACAGGAGCGCCTCCGTACTCACCGTCTGCCCCAGCGACACCGAGGAAACCCGTCGTTTGAACAAGGTCTCCACCAGGAACGCCGGCGTCCCGGTCTCGAACCAGTGGGCGGCAAACTTGTGGCGGCGCAGCAACAGCAGCACGTCGTACGGGTTGTATACCTTCTCCGTGCCCAGCCAGCTATAGCCGTTGTACCACTCGCGCACCCGCTCGCGGTCCAGGCCGGCCAGCTCCGGCGCGAACACCGTCTCCAGGTCGCCCTCGGTGTAGCCGCAGATCGCCGAATAGGCTGGATCCAGCGTGATGTCGGTGAGGTTGTTCAAGTCGGAAAACAGACTCACCTTGGAGAACTTGCTTACCCCCGTCACGAACGTGAACCTCACGTGCGCGTCACGCGCCTTGATCACCCCGTACAGGCCGCGCAGGTAGTCGCGGTTGGCACGGGCGATCTCCGGCGTCTCCAGCGCATCCAGGATCGGCTTGTCGTACTCGTCCACCAGCACCGCCACCCGCTGCCCGCTGCGCTCATGCAGCGACCGGATCAGGTAGCCGAACCGCTCCGGCGGCGTGTCGTAGCGCGGGCTCACCCCGCTCGCTACCTCGATGCCGTCCAACTGCGCCGCAAGGTTGGTCTGCAGGTAGCCGGGATCCTTGAAGCTCCCGCCGGCGAAGTCCAGCCGCACCACCGGGTGGCGCGCCGACCAGTCCCAGCGGTCGTGGATGTGGAGCGCCGTGAACAGTTCCTCGGTGCCCTCGAACAGCTCCTTCAGGGTGTCCAGGAACAGACTCTTGCCGAATCGCCGCGGGCGCGACAGAAAGTAATGCTTGCCTTCGTCCAGCAGCCGCGCGATGTAGGGCGTCTTGTCCACGTAGTAGCAGTCCTCTTCGCGCACCTCGCGGAAGGTCTGTATACCGATGGGCAGTCTGCGCCGGGTCACGCCTCATCCTACCCCGTCGCCCGACGGATTCAAACGTGTTGACATGATTTCCGTTTTGTGCTGTGATAGCGAAGAGAGCACGGTGAACATTATGTTTCCACCCGTCCACCCGTCCACCCGTCCACCCGTCCACCCGTCCACCCGTCCACCCGTCCACTCACGATAGCTCTAGCGTAGAACCCGGAAACACCGACCGACCCCACGTTGTGCGCCTCGCCCGGCCCATACCCGGGATCGGCACACCTGCTTTCCGACCTGCGTCAATCCACTCATCAACTCCTATCGCCGGTGTCCGCCGCCGGCCTTTCCCGTCAATCACATTCGCTGCGTTGCCGACCACCGCCGCACGCGGCGTTCCGGGATCGGGTGCGCGCACGCGTTCAAGGAGGTGCCGTTTGTAGGATGCGGAACTGATCCGGAGCAGTCGCCTCGCTTTCTGGTCACCTGCGACTGCAGGTACACCTCGAGAGTAGGCGAGGGGCCGGCTGTGAGTCTCGGTACTCTCGAAATATCAGGAGTCAAGACAATGCATGACGTAATGCGAACCTGCCTGGCCGTGCTGTGTGGTCTCGCACTGACCGCAACCGGCCTCGGGGCAAGCCCGGCCGCGGAAGAGGCGCCGGCCGCGGCGATGGAGAAGGAGATGGTGCTCGACCCCACCACCGGCAAGATGGTGTCGGCGCCGGAGTATGGCGGGACATTCACCTGGGGCGATGCCCTCGGGGCTCCGCACTGTGATCCTCACATCCATGGCTGGGGGCCACGGGCCATCACCCTCGTTGGAGAGAAGCTGGGCCTCGGGGACTGGGGAGCAGACAGGGCCGAGATCAGCTTTGCCGACCCGTATACTCCTCTCCGTTTTGTGACCGGGGCGCTGGCGGAAAGCTGGGAGATGGCCGACCCACTGACGTATCTCTTTCACATTCGCGAGGGCGTTCGCTGGCACGACAAGGCGCCGATGAACGGTCGCGAGTTCACTGCCCAGGATGTCGTATACAACCTTCACCGTTATACGGGTTTGGGCAGCGGCTTTACTGAACCTGGGGCTGCTACCCCAATCGCCTCGCTACCATTTGAATCGATAACGGCCAGTGACGATTCAACGGTTGTCATCAAGCTGACGACGCCAAAGGTAGACTTGCCGGAGGTTCTCCTCATCAACTGGTGGGTCTTCATGTTACCCCCCGAGGTGATCGAGCAACACGGCGACCTGACGGACTGCGACAACATGGTCGGCACCGGGCCCTATATGCTGACCGAATGGATCGAGGGCAGCTCCATCACCTATTCCAAGAATCCTGACTACTGGGACCATGACGAGAAATACCCGGACAACCGCCTGCCCTACATCGACCAGGTAAATCGGCTGATCATGCCGGAGAAAGCAACACAGTTGGCGTCGTTACGCTCGGGCAGGATCGATTACATCGGTCAGTCCGGCGGGGGTCAGTTGCAGGCGGCCCAGGTAGAGACCCTGCAGCGTACCAATCCCGAAATCGTGGTACATCCGTGGGCCTTTCGGTCGGAAACCTCGGTTGCTTTCAACATGCGCCACCCGTCGCCGTTTCAAGACATCAGAGTGCGCAAGGCGATGCAGATGGCAATTGATCTCGAGTCCATCAACAATACCTACTTTGGGGGCTTTGGAATGACGAAACCCCAGGGGATTATTGGAGACGGTATGAAGGGATTCTTCGTTCCATTCGAGGAGTGGCCCGAAGAGACCAGGAAGGTCTTTGCCTATGACCCGGAAGGGGCCGAAGCGTTGCTCGATGAGGCTGGGTATCCGCGCGGCGCGGATGGTATTCGATTCAAGGCGGTCCACAACCCGGCGCCCACTTGGGATATGGGCTATCAAGAAATAGCCGTCGAGTACTGGGGTGCGATCGGCGTTGACGTAGAGATCAGGACACACGAGGGTACGCAGCTGAGCGCGTTGATAACTGACGGTACCTATGAAGGCATAACCTTCATGGATCTCGGCAATGACACCGACCCCAACGTCCTCCTTGACAGGCTTACGATCGGGATGGTCTGGGGCCGCACCGGACACCAGGACACGGTGATGGACGCCAAGGCGAAAGCCGCAATGGCCGCTTCCACGCTCGAGGAGCAGCAGCGGCTGGTGGCGGAGGCAGATATGTACATGATCGAGCAGCATTGGTACATATGGGGCCCCAAGGTTCCCCAATTCGAGGCGGTCCAGCCGTGGGTCATCGGTTTCAACGGTGAAATCTTCTTTGGCACACATTCTCCTTTCGAGCGCCTGTGGATCGATAGTGCGCTGAAGAGCGAAATGGGCTTCTGACGCAGCGCCTACAGCGGTGCACGGCAGCTCGGCGCGGACACCGAGCCGCACGAATCAACTCGCCCCTTGAGCGATTGAGCCAAATCGCCGCTGAGCTGCTCTGAACCAGAGGGCGCCGGGAGCGTTGCGCTTCCCGGCGCCCATGTACCACGAAGATATGAGAGCCTATGTCATCAGGCGCGTATTGCTGGTCATCCCCACCCTGTTCATATTGACCATCGTCGTCTTTCTCTCGGTCCGCTTGATCCCGGGCGATGTCATTGACGCCATGGGGGCTGACCTGCAAGACCAAAGGGGCTTCGACCGTGCAGCACTCGAACGAATGCTGGGATTGGATGTGCCGGTGCCCGTGCAGTATGGCCGCTGGATAGGGGGTGTTTTCGTGCACGGCACACTCGGCGAATCGCTGTGGAGCGATAGCCCGGTAGAGGAGTTGCTGAGAGGCGGACTGCCGGTAACGCTGGGGCTTGGCTTCCTGGCGATCGTCATCGGACTCGTGATCGCGCTGCCGGTCGGTATCTTCTCGGCGATTCGCCAGGGTACCGTCACCGACTACGCCGGGCGCTCGGTCGCCATCATCGGCTTGGCGACGCCCAACTTCTGGATTGCGGTCATGGTGTTGCTCTATCCGGCCATCTGGTGGGGCTGGACGCCTCCGATGCAGTGGGTTCCGTTTACCGAAGACCCGCTGGGAAATCTCGGGGTGCTGATCATTCCCAGTCTGATTCTGGGGACCTACCTCTCCGCCAGCACCATGCGGATGATCCGCACCACCATGCTGGAGGTGTTGCCGCAGGATTATGTCCGCACCGCCTGGTCGAAAGGGTTGCGGGAGCGGATCGTCGTGCTGCGCCATGCGGTCAAGAATGCCCTCATCCCGGTGGTTTCGCTGATCGGCCTGCAGTTGCCGATCCTGGTTGGCGGGTCGGTGATCATCGAGAACATATTCAACCTGCCGGGCGTAGGCCGGCTTATGGTAGATGCGCTGGGACGCAGAGACTACCCGGTGGTCTCGGGCGTGAATCTGATGTTCGCCACCGGGGTCATGGCGATCAATCTGGCTACCGACCTGATGTATCCCTATCTGGACCCCCGACTCCGCTATGAATGATTCGTGATGAGTCGGCAAGGTCACTCCGTGACACGGAAGACGATGAAAATCGAAGCTCATGCATCGGCGGCTCGCCCGCACTTTCGGACCAGTGAACGGGGACGCAGTTTCTTCGTCCGGCTGTGGCGGGAACGGCCGGTGGGAGCTGTCGGCGGGATTGTCGTCGTGATATTGATTCTGGTGAGCATCTTTGCCGATGTTCTGGCGCCGTATCGCCCCCGAGAGATAAATCTGCCGGACATCCTGCAGGGCCCGTCAGCCGCTCATCTCCTGGGCGCCGACCACCTGGGGCGCGACGTGCTGAGCCGCCTCATTCACGGGGCGCGGATCTCGATGTTCGTCGGGTTCGCCGCGACCACCCTCAACGTTCTCGTGGCCGGGCTGATCGGCGGCACGTCGGGCTTCATCGGCGGCAAGCTGGACCTGGTGGTGCAGCGGTTCGTCGATGCCTGGATGTCGTTCCCGGGACTGCTGCTGCTGTTGACGGTGATGTCGATAACGGGGCGGGGGATCGTGCAGCTCATCGTGGTGCTGGGCGTCGTCGGCGGCATCCCCGCCTCACGCGTGGTGCGTGGGGCTGTTATCGGGGTCAAGGAGAATGCCTACTTTCAGGCCGCGGAGGTGATCGGTTCGGCGACGTGGAAGACGCTGGTGCGCCACGTGCTGCCCAATATCGCGGCTCCGATAATCGTGATCTTCAGCATCAACATCGGGGCGGTGATCATCACCGAGGCGTCTCTGAGCTTCCTCGGCTTCGGTCTGCCGCTCCAGGTTCCCAGTTGGGGCGGCATGCTGAGCCGGGAGGGGCGCCAGTACATGGAGATGGCGCCGCGGCTGGCACTGTGGCCAGGCCTGTGCCTGACGATCGTCGTCTACAGCCTGAACATGTTCGGCGACGCGGTACGCGACCTGCTCGATCCGCGGCTGCGCGGCGGCGGGGGTCGTCTCGGGGCCGGGTCCTGATGACGGACCTGCAGCACATCGAGAACGAAGGCGGGCGTATCGAAGGGGAGTACGCGTGTGGGCGCACCGACCCGCCTTCGCGAGCCGGCGCGCCGGACACGGTCTGGGGGATGTAGCGCCGTGCGCACCGCGCCGGTGCCACGGTTGCCGTTGGCTCCGGCAGCCGGACCACTCATGGTCAGCCGCTGTTCGCCGTCCCGTTGGGCGGCACGACGCGGCCATCGAGCACCAGCCACACACCCTCCGCGTCGCACCGGCTGCGCGCTTCGGCGGTCACGCCGTTTCCCGCCACCACCGGCAGCACCGGAGCGACAAGGCGGCCGAGAATGCCGGCCCGCCGCACGGCCCGCTCGAGATCGTACAATCCCACGCCCCAGGAGACTTCGACCACCAGGAACACCTCGGTGCCATCGTCGCGCCGCAGGCCATGCACGACGACGTCGGCCAGCCGCACCTCTTCCCAATCATCTTCCGTGATGACCCCACGCTCCAGGCCCGAGTCGAGCAGTTCTGGGGTGGCATGCTCAGCAGGGAGGGGCGCAGGTACATGGAGATAGCCCCCCGGCTGGCATTCTGGCCTGGTTTCTGCCTGACCATCGTGGTCTACAGTCTCAACATGTTCGGTGACGCGGTACGGGACCTGCTCGACCCCCGGCTGCGCGGCGGTCAGGGCAGCTACGGCGCGCCAGGTAGGCGATAGTCCCTTCGACCCGGAGGCTGGATGACAGCCGCGCTGTGCTCTGCGACAATGCGCCCATGGTCAGTGCGCCCATGGTGTCCCGTCAGGCGGAGGGAAGGGCGACGTTCGGGAGCCGGAATTCGTCCCCGGTCGCCTCGATCCAGTCGGTGAGCAGGCGGTGGCAGCGTTCCTTCTGTTCCTGGTAGGCGGCGTCGAACACGTAGTTGGCCTGCTCGTAGGGGTCGTTGGCGGTGTCGAACAGCATCCAGTCGCTGCCGGGGGTGCAGGCGTACTTCCATCCGTCGCGGGTGACCACGCCGCGCCACGGCTGGCTGGTGGTGTGGCGGTGCAGCTTGGGAGGGATCTGCTGCAGGTAGGCGCTGTCCGGTTCCGTCTCCGGCCGCGGGTCGCCGCGGAACTCGGGGGCGTCCGAGCGGATGCAGTGCGCGGAGTAGTCGTAGCCGGCCATGCCCACAGGCGCGTCGATGCCGCACAGCCCGAGACTGGTAGGGGCTATGTCGACGTGGTTGAGCGGCGCGTCGCTGCCGCCGACCCGCATGTTGTAGTCGCCGCCGGCACGGTGGACGATGAACGGCACCCGGATCGCCTCTTCCCACGGCGTCGATTTCCCGAACTGGCCGTGGCTGCCCATCATGTCGCCGTGGTCGGAGAAGAACACCACGTAGGTGTCGCGGTCGACGCCCATGTCGGTGAGGGCGGTGCGGATGCGCCCGATGTTGTAGTCCAGATTCTCGATCATGGCGTAGTACCCGGCCAGGTCGAAGCGCGCCCGCCGCTCGACGCCGGCGATGACCGGCACGTTGCGTCGCAGCTCGATAGCCGCGGGATGAGTGCGGGGTGCGCCGTAGGGCGGATTGGTGGGCGTCACGTTGGGGCCGTGCGGCGGCTGCACCGAAAGCACGGCGAAGAACGGGCGGTACTCGGGACCGGCGGTGGCCGGAGTGAGCCCGGCGGCCTTGTCCGCGTCGCTTCCCGCTTGTCGCATAACTCGGTCACGCGGCCGGTCTTCTTCTGCGGCGTCGACGTGGCGGCGCAGGTGGGCGATCAGCAGGTCGCTCAGGGCGTCGGTCTCGTAGCCGGGCAGCCGCTGGGGCTGCTCGCTGTCGGTGCCATACACGTAGCACTCGTGCTGGTTGTTGTTGTTCTCGTAGCCCATCCAGTAGCGGAACCCGCCGCGACGCTCGGGCGGCACGTAGTGGGTGGGGAAATTGCCGCCGTCCAGGTGCCACTTGCCGACGTAGGCGGTATGGTAGCCGGCGCCCTCGAACGCGTGCGCGACGGTGGGGATGTCGGCCGGCAACGCGGACGGCGTGCGCACCGCCCCCGTCTGATGCGGGTAGCGCCCGGTCAGCAGCGCGGCCCGAAACGGGGTGCACCACGGCGCGCCGGCGACCGCCGCGTCGAAGCGCATCCCCTCGCGCGCCAGGTTGTCGATGTTGGGCGTGAGTACATTGGGGTCGCCGCGGTAGCTGGTGGCCTGCGCACGGTGCTGGTCGCCGAACACCCACAGCACGTTGGGCGGCCGCGGCGTGCGCAGCGTCAGCCGGTCGCTCATCGTGGCGGTCAGACGCGCCCGGGCAACGACCCTCCGCGTACCTGCTTGAAGGGCGGCATCCTGGGGGCGTCGGTGACGGTGACGTCCTGCCACGAGCTGGCGCGCATGTAGTGGATGGCGTAGGCGCGCCGCCGCGTCGGCGACGTGTTCCTGCTGCTGGTGTGCAGGGTCAGGCTGTGGTGGAAGCTGATGCCGCCGGCGGGCACCGGCACCGGGACCGCCGGCCACCGCTCGGTCTCCAGGTCGTCGATGAAGTGGTCCAGGCGCTCGCGCGACAGCATCCCCCAGCGGTGGGTGCCGGGTACGAAGCGCAGGCAGCCGTTGTCCAGAGTGGCGTCGTCGATCGCCGTCCAGGCGGTCACCAGGTCCATGGGGAAGATGTCGCGCCAGGAGGCGGAGTCCTGGTGCCACGGCTGTGCCGAGCCGGTCACCGGCGACTTCATGAACAACTGGTCGCCGTACATCTTGATGTCGTCGGTGCCGAGCAGGTCGGCCACGATGTCGACCACGGCGGGGTTGGTGGCGTGCCGCCACAGCAGGTCGTCGTACACCGCCATGTTGAACAGCTTGCGGGTGGCCAGCACGCGGTCGGCAACCGCGGTGGTGCCGTCGCGAAACACCGGCTCCAACTGGAGACTGGTGTCGGGGATGTGCTCCGCCCTGCCGTCCGCGATCAGGTCCGCGTGAGCGCCCAATGCGGCGACCTCGTCGCCGTTCAGCACGTTCTCGACCTTGAGAAACCCATTGAGTTGAAACTCGGCGACTGCTTCCGGGCTCAACGCCCGCAACTCCGGTTGCGTCATGTCAGGCGCCGAGTGTAGCCGAGCCCGCCGCCCGCCGTCGACCCGAAGTGAGCGCGGAGAGCGCGAACGGGTACCGGTCACAAGATCTGAGAACGGAGTGAGAGTGGGGCTAACTTGGCGATGCTTGCAAAGTGGCCGTCATGGTGCATGAGTTCCGCCCCGGCTTCCAGCGCGCTGGCAAAGATGAGCAGGTCGGTTGCCGGCACCGTGACACCGTTGCGGCGCAAGCGAAACCCCAAGTCGGACGCTCGCAGACCAACAGTACGGTCCACTGCCGTCCAGTGAAAGGCTGAGAAGTCCGCCGCGACCGTTTCATACTGCCCGCGGTCGCGGGTAAAGGTAAGGATCTCGGCCGCGACGACCGCATTCACCGCTGCTTGATCCTGCCGGATAGCCTCGGCCACCCAGCGCTTGTAGCGGGCGTCACCCTTTGCCCGGTAGTACTCGATCCACACGGAGCTGTCGACGAG
Organism: Spirochaetaceae bacterium; assembly: GCA_028821475.1. Lineage (GTDB taxonomy): Bacteria > Spirochaetota > Spirochaetia > SZUA-6 > Bin103 > Bin103. The sequence goes on along the minus strand of JAPPGB010000128.1, from coordinate 17,069 downwards.
AATCACTGCTGTGCGCGGTACTGGCGGAGCGTCTCCTGGTCGATGTCAAGTTCCACGTTGCCGGCATGGAGTAGCGCGGCCTGCCGCTTGCGGGCGCGCACCAATTCGCGCAGAGCGACAGCAATGGTCGCACGTTTGCTCGGCGCGGATAGCAGAGACTGGGCTTCGCCAAGCAACTTCTCATCGATCGTCACGGTCAAGCGAGTCATCACAGGACAGTGATAGCGCAACGCGCGGCACCATGACAAGGCATGCTACGGATCCACCACAACTTGGTGCTGCACCGGTGCAAGCGTCGCGAATCGTCGCCGCTACACGGCGGCTACCTGCCCGGTCCGTGGGGTAGCGCGCGCAGTAGCGCCTCGCCGCGTACCGTCGTTCACCGACCTGCTACGGGTCGCGTGCCCCGGCGCGCAGGGCTTCGAGTCCGTTGCGGGCCGTCTCCAGGTCCGGGTCGATTTCGACCGCACGCTCGAAGTGGCGCAGCGCTTCTTCCCGCCTGCCCAGGTAGTACAGCGTGGCGCCGAGGTTGGAGTAGGTCTGCGCGTCGTCAGGGGAGAGTTCGAGCAGGCTCAGATACAGGGCCCGTGCCTCTTCGTACTGCTGCCGGCCGAACCGGACCATGGCGAGGCGGTCGATCGATGAGTAGTCGCGGGGGTCGATCCGAATCGCTTCGGAGTAGTGGTGCACCGCTTCATCGATGCGGTCCAGGTGCTGTGCGGCTTGCCCGGCGAGGCCGTGCAGAGAACCCGCCACCTTCAGGTCCGGCTGCAAGGCGAGGGCCCGGTTGATTGCCTCGAGCGACTCATCGAAGCGTTGCATGCGGAACAGCGTATCGCCGATGCCGGCATGGGCCAGCGCGAAGTCGGGCGCGATCGCCAGCACCTCCCGATAGGCGGCCAGCGCCTCCTCGTAGCGTTGCTCCCTCCGGAGCGCTTCCGCGATGTTCTGCAGGTTGGCCGGATCGGTCGGGCGCAACGCGCGGACACGGCTCAACACCGCTTCGGCCTCGTCGCGGCGTCCCTGCGCGCGCAGCACGCCGGCCAGATCCAGCAGCGCCGCGGCTCCATCGGGCTCGATCGCCGTCGCCTCGCGGAAGTACGCCTCGGCGTTGTCGAGCCGCCCCAGGGCGCGCGCCGCCCGGCCCATCAGAAGATTGAGCGTGCCCGCGAACGGCAACCCGGGCTCGATCTCGAGTGCCGCCTGCAGGGCCTCGATCGCCGCTTCGTAGCGCTGCAGTTGAAACAGCGCATCCCCGAGGCCGGCGTAAGCCAGTGCGTATCGGCCGTCGCGCTGCAGCACCGCGAGGTAAGTCTCGACCGCTTCCTCGTGACGGCCCTGCTTCCTGAGCAGCTCGGCGCTGTTCTGCAGCGCGCTCTGGTGCTGCGGATCGAGCTCGCGCGCCCGGCGCAACGCCGCGTCCGCCTGTTCGAACCGCTCCAGGTTCATCAGCGCGAGGCCGAGGTTGGAGTGGGCGTCGGCGGATTCGGGGCGCTGCTCGACGGCGGTGCGGCTGGCGGCGACGCCGTCCTCGTTGCGTCCGGCCTCGATCAGCGCGTTGCCGAGGTTGAGGTGGGCATCGCGCGCCTGCGGGTTGAGCGCCACGATGTGGCTGAACAGGGTGAGCTCGTCACGGTAGATTCCGGCCTGCCGCCAGGTAAGCAGCGCGAGCCCGAGCACCAGCGCCACCGCCAGTCCCGAAGCCACAATCCGGGCCGCCTCCGGCAGCTTGCGCGAGCCGTGCGCGGCAGCGCCGATCAGCACCGCCATCACGCCGATTCCGGCCAGGTACTGGAAGCGGTCGGCAACGAACGAGAACTGCATGTACCCGTAGTCGATGAAACCCAGCACCGGCGCCAGCGTCACCGCGAACAGCAGCGCTCCCGCCAGCGGGCCGCGCCCGATCCGGCGGCGCGCCAGCCACAGCACCGCCGCCAGCGCCGCCGCACCCGCCAGGTAGGCCCAGGCGAGCAGGTCTCCGGTGTCGATCTCCCACAGCGGGTAGATCACCGCCAGGTCGAACGGCCAGAGAAGCTTGCCGGCATAGAACCACAGCGCGCGCGCCGCGATCAGCGCCCGTTCTGCCAGCGAGTAGCCCAGCTCCAGCGGCTCACGCGAAGCGTAGAACGCCAGGTCGGCGAGCGTGATCGCGACCCCCACCGCAACGAACGGCGCCAGGCGCAGCAGGTCGACCGGGGTGATCCTCCCGCGCCGCCACCAGTGCCAGGTCAGCAGCGCGACCGGCAGCGTAACCACCACCGACTTGCACAGCAGGCCGGCGGCGAACAGCACCAGGGCAAGCGCGTAGCGGCCCGGCCCCGGCGACTCGTCGAAGCGCACCCAGGTGAGCACCGCGGTGAGGTAGAACAGGGCGGACAGCACGTCCTTGCGCTCGATGATCCAGGCCACCGACTCGACGTGCAGCGGGTGCACCGCGAACACCGCGGCGATCAGCACGGCTCCGGGAATGGAGAGGCGGTCGAGCAGGCGCCACAGCAGCAGGCAGTTGACCAGGTGCAGGAGGATGTTGACGGCATGGTAGCCGATCGGGTTCAGGCCCCAGACCTTGTGCTCCAGCCAGAACGAGGTATACACCAGCGGCCAGTAGTGGCCCTCGTTCCTGATGTCGGCGGGCGACAACCAGATGCTGCGCAGGCCGTCCGGCGCGTGGACTACCGGCTCCTCGGAGAAAATCACGTCGTCCCACACGAAGCCGCCCTGCAGCGCCGGAAAGTAGCTCACCGCCACCAGCAGCGCGATCGCCAGCACGGCCGGCGTTTCCTGAGCGGACCGGTCTGTGCGCGCCGGCGCCGGAACGCCCGATGCAGCGGCCGGCGACGTGCCGGCACCCTGCTCCGGTCGCGCGGCGGACGCCGCCGCCTGCCGCTCCCGGCCGCGCGGCGTGGCCGCCGACGAGACGCCCCGGGCGGCGGGGCGAGCCGCCGGTTCGCGCGGGGTCTTGTTGTTGCGACGCGCCATCTCCCGTTCAACGTCCCCTTGATCGCTTTCGGTGGCCGGGTGCCGCCGTGCTCATCGCCCGTCTTCCGCGTGCGGCGCTACCGCGTGGCCGGGCGGCGAAGCGGATGCCGGCGTTCGGCGGCGGCGCCGGAGCGTCGGTGTCGATCCGGCGCATCGCCCGCCGCACGACGTCGAAGACGATGACCGGCGCGTATTCGCGCCACTGGCGCACCGGCGGTTCGGTGGCGTCCCGCCGCAGGATGCGCACGTTGCCGAACTCCCGCTCCAGCGAGTATCCCGGCACGGTCAGGTCCGGGTACGCGGACACCAGGTGGCTCACCGCCGCGGAAATCTTCGCCGGGTCCTGCCCGAAGATGCCGCGCCCGACGTAGCCATCGTACAGGGGTACCGCTCGGTGCAGGTAGTAGTAGCCGGGCGCGGAGGAGTAACCCCGGTCGACCTGCCACACGGCTTCGACGCCCGGTGCGCGGGCCAGGTAGCGGTAGGCGGCGAACAGCGAGTCGTGATCGCGCACGAAACCGAACAACGTGGCCTCGTCGGACCACTGCCGGTACGCCTGCTCCTGTGCGGGCAGCGCCTTCACAACGCCGGCCACGGATACGCACGCGAACAACGCGCCTGCTGCCGCCAGCGCCCGGCGCCCCGCGGCCACGCGCGACGACCGTTCCGCTGCCCACGCCGCCGCCCGCGCACCGAGGTCCGCTCCGATCAGCAGCCACAGCGGGACGGCCGCGAATACGAATCGGTACTCCTTGTGCGCCGGCAATGAGTGCGTCAACAGCACCAGGACCGTCAGTGCGAGGAGCAGGCCGTAGCGGCGCGGCCAGCGCAGCGCGGCCACGAGGCACAGAGCGCCCAGCCCGCCGCCGGCGAGCGCGAACCACCACAGGAGAGTTCCTTTGCCGCCCTTCTTTGCAGGATGTGTACACCGAGGCCTCTCGCCGGCAACGGGGTGAAGGCGTGCAGGTTGATCTCCGGGCGTTGCGTCGGATAGTGGTACACGTCCGGTTGGGCGACGACAGCGAAACGGTCAGCGATCCTGGCCATGTACTCGGGGTCCGGTCTGCCGAACAGCACGATCCAGTCGGGTATGGTGCCACGGGCGGCAAGGTGCGGACCCAGCTTGGCGGTCGTTGCCGCCGGCAACGGCGTATTCTCGTCCAGGACGCAGCAATACCGTACGCGATCGCCGGTGGTGAAGATCAGCGCTTCGCGGTCGGAGAACCTGGGCACATAGACCAGGTCGTCCTGCTCGGCGTACCGCAGCAGGTATTCGGACACCACGCGCATGGAATCGCGGTACGGACGGTGTATCTCCTGGACGAATTGCGGCAGGTGCAGTCCGAGCGTCCGCTCGCCGGTGTGAATCAGGGCGATGTTGAACGGCCACGCGCCGGCGCTGGACAGCAGCAGGACGGCCAGCGCCGCACCGCCGGCAATCGGCCATCGCCGCCACAGCCACTCCACGAACAATCCCTTCATCGGCAGCAGCAGCGGCAGCGCTCCCATGTAGTAGCGCAGGTCGGCAACCCCCAATACCCACACCGGTTGCGGAGAGAGCGCGGCGGAGAACAGCGCGAACAGCGCGCCGGCAAGCACGATCCGCCCGACGGCCGCGGCCGGCACGTCGTCACGCCGCGCCTCGCGCGCCGCGAGTTTGCCATGCTTCGCCGCCGCGTCAGGCCGGGCGCCTCGGGAGCGCGCCGGACGCCCGCCGCCGTGCGCGGTGCGGGCCGCCCGCGGGCGCCGCAAATCGCCCATGGCGGCCCACGAAAGCACTCCCGCGAACCAGAGCAGCACCGGCCACGAGACCCAGTCCGCGGTGAACAGTTCGCGCGCGTAGATCGCCAGGCGCAGAACAACGGGCGGAACGGTTCCGCGGTACTCATCCAGGCCGACCACGCCGGTGTAGGCGGCGAAACCGTTGCGCTCGCCGCCCAACAACCCCACCCATCCGAGGTATGCCGCACCGAGCGAGACCACGATGCCACCGCCGGCTGCCAGCGCCAGCCACTGCCGAGGCGTCGTTTCGTGCCGCCGGAACAGCAGGTGCCAGGCGGCTATCGCCAGCATCGTGGCGGCGCCGCCGGCGTAGTGGTTGAAGAACGCCAGCGCCGCCACCAGCGTGAGCCCGCCGAGCGCCCATGCGCGCCCGCTGCGCCACCACGTTTCGTAGAGGGAGAACGCGGCTATGAGGGCGAGCGCCATGAATGCGTAGTAGCGCGACTGGCGGAAGTACAGGAGCAGTTGCGGAGACCAGGCGGCGAACAGCAGGCAAAGGAGGATCAGCCTCGGGTGTTGTCGCAGGTGCTGGCGGAGCAGAAGGTACAGCAGGACCAGCGACAGGACGCCGAACAGGGCGGGCACGACGCGCGCGGAGGTCTCGCTGACCCCGAACAGGGCGAAGGATACGGCACTGACGGCGTACATCAGCGGCGGCAGCACGTCGCGCAGATCGTCGTTCAGGGTGCGCCCGCTGGTTCCGCCCACCAGGTTGCGGCCGTCCCAGCCGGTGATGTCGCCCTGCTGCAGAAGGTTGCGCCCGATCAGTGCGGTCGGCGCCTCGTCATGCCACAGGGCGGCGTAGTCCAGGTTCACCAGGCAGAGGTAGGCGGCGGCGGCCAGCACTGCTGCCGCCAGCACGGTGTGCGGCGAGTTGCGTGCGCGCGCAAGCAGGCGCGCCGTCACCGGCGGTCGTTCGGCCGGAGCTGCCGCACCCGGTGAGCGGGACGCCGCGCTCATCCCCCGTCTCCGTTGCGCGCGGCCGGATGGCCGGGCGGTGCGAAGCGGATGCCGGCGTTGGCGGGCGGTGCCGGGGCGCCGCGGCCCACCCGCCGCATGATGCCGTGCACGAAATCGTCTGCGATCACCGGAGTGTAGTCCTGCCACCGGCGCACCGGCGTCTCGTCCGCGGTGCGGCGCAGGATGCGTACGCTGCCGAACGTGCGTTCCAACGAGTACCCGGGCACCGCCAGACCGGAGAGCTCGGACACCAGGTGGCTGACCGAGGCGGACACCGTGGCCAGATCCTGGTTGATACCCTGGCCCGTGTGCGCGTCGTAGAACGGTATGGCGCGGTGCAGGTAGTAATAGCCCGGCGTGTTGTAGTAGGGCCGATCCACCTGCCACACCGCCTCGACGCCCGGTGCGCGGGCCAGGTAGCGGTAGGCGGCAAAGATCGGGTCCTGTCCGCGCAGGAAGCCGGTAGCCCCGGTTTCCTGCGACCAGGCCCGGTACACGTTGGCCTGTGCGGGCAGGGCGTTCATTACTCCGGCCAGCGAAACGATCGCAAACAGGGCGGCGGCGGCGGCCGTCACCCTGTTCGCCCCGCCGAGCGCCGCCCGCCGTCCCGCGGCCCACGCGGCGGCGCGCGCGGTCAGGTCGGCGGCGATCAGCAGCCACAGGGGGATGACCGCGAAGATGAAGCGGTACTCCTTGTGCGCCTGCACGGAGTGGGCCAGCAGCACCGCGGCGATCAGGCCGAGGAGCAGCCCGTAGCGCGCCGGCCAGCGCAGCGCTGCCGGGAGACTCAACACGCTCAATCCGCCGCCGGCGAGCGCGAGCCACCACAGGAACTGCCACGCCGGGCTCTCGGCGGCACGCATCTCGCCGAGGATCAGGTTGAAGCGCACGTTGGTGACGTAGGAGTGGAACAGGCCGCCGTTCCATGCCAGGGCGTCGAACACTCCCACCACGCACACTGCCGCCGCGGCCACGAGCGTGAGCAGAACCTTCTGCCGCGTGCGCAGGAACACGATCCCGAGCAGCAGCACCGCGACGGGGGCGTACTGGACCCGGATCGCCGCCACCAGCACGGCCAGCACGGCGGCCTGCCAAGCCACGCGCCGGCGGGCGGGCGACGGGCTTGCGCACAGGGCCAGCAGGCCGAGCAGCGGCGCCGTGGCCACGAACTCGGTGAGCGGCTTGTGGGCGAAGCCGGCCAGTTCGTACCAGAAGGCGCCGGCAACCAGGGCCATACGCGCAGCGGCCTCGCTGAAGTGGCGGCGTGCGAAACTGTACATGCCGGCCGGAATCGCCAGCGAGACGGCGCAGAACAGCAGCTTGATGGCGCCGACGTACCAGGCCGGCTCGCCGAGGCCGGCCGCGTGGAACAACCCCCGCGCGCCGGCGACGGCGCCCGGCACCAGCCAGGAGCGCGCCCCGTAGAAGTACTCCCAGTAGACCACGCCGTTGCCGAATGCCAGCCGGTGGGCCGGCTCCAGGTACTGCATGATCTCGTCCGGGTGCAGCACGAAGTCGCCGGCCAGGGCCACGGCGGCGCGCACCGCAAAGGCCAGCGCCAGAACCGGCGCAAGGAGTTTCCACGGAGGATCGTCCGGTGCCGCGGCGTGCAGCAGGCCTGCGAGCAGGGTGCGCGGCCACTCGTGACGCGGCACCCGCGATGCCGGCGCTGCCGAACGCACGCCGCGGCGGGTGGGTGGCCGGGAACCGGGGGAGCGCCCGGACCGCGGACCAGGCGCGGCCGCGCGCGGGCCGCGTGTCGAGAAGCGGCGCACCGTCCGCCTGTTCGGTTGCCCCATCTACGGCAGCGTCATGGTCGTCAGTGGCGCGGCGTTGGTCAGCCGCCGCGTCCGGTCGCGGGGCGCCGGTACACGTAGCGGTTCGCAATCAGGAAGTTGACTGCGCCGCCGAGGCAGACGCCGAACACCAGCGCCAGCAGGCGGTAGCGCGCGAACAGCTCCACGAAGCTGGTCAGGAAGGTGTAGCTGCCGACGTTGACGCCCAGCCCGAGCACGCTGCTGGCTGCGAACCGGGTCCACTGCCGGGCGTGCGGCTGCCGGGGACGTTCGTCGAAGGTGAGGGCGCGGTTGACCAGCCAGTTCCAGGTCACCGCCGGCCAGAACGACACGAACCGGGCCATGCGGTGTTCAACGCCCAGGCCCTGTAGCGCCAGGTAGAACGCCACGTCGATCAGGAACCCGCTCGCTCCAACGAGCCCGAAGCTGATCAGCCGCGCCGCGTCGCCGTACCGGTATCGGTACAGGCGGTGCAGGTGGTGCAGGTAGTTGAGCTGCTGGCGCCAGTTCATCTTGCTCTCGCCGCGGTCCCGGTCGGTGAAACCGATCGGCACCTCGTTGACGCGCAGCCGCCCGCGCACCATCAGCTCCAGGCCGATCTTGTAGCCGATGGGCCGCAACTCATCCAGGTCGGGCAGCCGGCGGCGGTCGGTGGCGAAGAAGCCGGACATGGGATCGGAACAGCGCACCAACGGCAGCGCCAGCAAGGTGGCGCCGCGCGAGTTGAGCCTGCGTAATGGCCCCCAGCGGGCGTCGATCTCGCCGCCCGCCACGTACCTGCTGCCCACCACGAAGTCGCAGCCGCCGCCCAGGGCCGCGAGCAGGGCGCCAATCCGCTCCGGCGGGTGCGACAGGTCAGCGTCCATCACCACCAGCCGGTCGTAGCGCGCGATGCGCATGCCGTGAATCACGGACAACGACAGGTCGCGCGGCGGGTCGCGGCGCACCTCCATGTACACCGGCGTGTCCCCCGCCAACTCGGCGACAATCGCCTCGCTGCCGTCGCGCGAGTCGTCGTCGACGAATATCAGTTCCCAATCGACTCCCTCGCCCGCCAGCGCCGCCTGCACGCGGCGCACGAGCGGGGCGATGTTCGCCGCTTCCCTGAACGTCGGCACCACCACCGACACCCCACGGTCTGGATCGCCAGGTAGTTCCTCTGCCATTCTCTACGCGATGCAACCATAACATGCGTCCAAGATTACGGTAAGATTACTCAGGCGCCGCGGGAACGACCGCACGAGACTCGATCGACGGCGTCCGGGGGCGCCGTCGATCGACCCGACCAGGAGGGGCAGACATGACGAAATTCTTGCGGGAACAGCGCGAAGTGTTGCACGCCACCGAGGAGTTGCGCCGCCAGTTCCTGGCCGTGCTCGGCGATGCCGACCTCGGTTATCGGCCCGCGCCCGGGTGTCTTTCGCTGGGCGAGCTATGCCGCGAAATGGGTGAGATTCAGCACACCTACATCGAATCGTTCCGCACCTTTCGGCACGACTTCGGCTACCGCCACGACCCGGGGGCGGCCGGCAGCGTGGCGCGGCTCACGGAGTGGTATGCGCAGTTGGACGCTGAACTCGGCGAAGCTCTGGCGGGGTTGAAGGAGGCCGATTTGGCGCGAACCGTGGATCGCGGCCACGGGTTCGCGCCGCCGGTGCCGGTGCAGTTCCACATCTACCGGGAGGCGCTGCTGATCTTCTACGCCAAGGCGCACGTCTACCTGAAGGGGCTCGGCAAGCAGGTTGACGGCCCCTGGCGGTGGTGGATCGGCGACCGCGCCGACTACGAGGCGGCCACCGGATAAGAGGCTGCCTCGGCTACCACTTCGGGACGGCTCCCAGCAACAGTTTCTGCAGCGGCGTGCCGTGCTCGCGCAGCGTGGCGACGCGCGGGCCGTCGAACGGCTCGCGCGACTTCATCCAGGCGTTCTGGTAGCACATCAGGCACACGCGACGCGCCCGCGCCGAGCGGTTGGCCACCCCGCGGTGGTACAGCCAGCCATTGAACAGCACCGCCTGGCCGGGCCTTGCCAGCACCATGAGCTGATCCGGGAACTCCGGGTGGCCTTTGGGCGGACGGAACGGCGCGCGCTGGCTGCCCGGCACAATGGCGATCGGGCCGTTCTCGCCGGTCAGCTCGTCCAGGTAGTAGCCGCAGTTGATCTGCCCCGGCGTGCTGCCGATCGGGGTGCCGTCGGGGTCCACCGGCCACGGCCCGTCGCGGTGCCAGTCCTGGTCGGGCGCGCCCGGCATGGTGACCCGCGCGGTGGCGCTGTGCAGTTGCACGCAGGTGCCGAGGAGGGCGGTGATGCGGCGCAGCACCGGCGCGTTGTCGAGCAGGAACGCGAAGCGGTCGTCCTCCTCCAGCAACTGGTGGGTGAACTGCTCCTCCCGGCGGCGAAAGGTGGCGTCCAGCGCGCTGCGCAGCATCTCCACCTGGTCCGCCGTCACCGCGTCGTCCACCACCAGGTACCCCCACTTGAGAAAGTACCGCACCTCCCGGTCCAGCTCCGCGGTGAGCGGCGGATTGAGGGCCGCGGGGACGACCGATCGATCGTAACTCACGGGCGGCCGCGGGCTGCTAGAACCGGACGCCGAGCTTGACGTTGTGTTCGGGCGCGGTGGCTATCTTGGGGTACTCGGCGAGCAGGTCGTCGAACGCCACCACCGGCTGCACCACCGGCTCGCTACACAGGCTGCCGTCGGTGAGCAGCCGCCAGCTCACGTCGAACAGGCGCTCCTCGTCCCAGCCGTACTCCGGGTTGGGCTCCGAGCAGGCGCGCGAGAACACCATGGTGGGGCGGTTGAAGTGCGCCTCCGCACCCAGGTCGAGGCCCGCCGGGTAGGCGCCGGGGAAGGCGCCGGCCACCACCGTGCCCAGGTAACGGACGCCGCGCAGCGCGGCCTGCAGGCCGGAATGATGGCCGCTGTACTCGATGCACACGTCGGCGCCGCGGCGGCCCGTGGCCAGCCGGATCTCCTTGCCGGCGTCGCACGCGGACGGGTCGAAGGTGATGTCGGCGCCCAACTCGCTCGCCACCTCGCGGCGCAACGGTATCGGGTCCACGGCGATCACCGGGCGCGCCCCCGCCAGCCGCGCGAGCTGCAGCGCCATCAGGCCGATCGCGCCCATCCCGAACACCGCCACCGCGTCGCCGATGCGGACGGGGCCGTCGCGCACCGCGCCGAGCGCGAAGTCGGTGGGATCGAGGCACGCGGCCGCCTGCCACGGCACGCCGGCGGGAAGCACGCGCACCCGGTCGGCCGGCCACACATGCTCCTCGCGGAACCCGCTGTGCGCGAACACCCGGTCGCCGGTCCGCACCCCGGTGACCGCGTCGCCGACCTCGACCACCTCGCCGGTGCACATGTTGCCCAGCCCGGTGGGGTAGGGCGCCTGGCCGCCGGCGTCACCGTCACCGCCGGTACCGGTGAAGATGCGCAGTTCGTCGTCGTAGGGGCCGCGCGGCAGGCCGTAGCCCTTGAAGAAGGCCATCTCGGTGCCGTGCTTGGCGGACCCGAACTCGCTGCGCACCCGCACCTGGTGCGGCGCCAGCGGCTCGCGATCGTAGTCGCGAAACGCGACCTGCTCGCGGGCGGGCGCGATCAATTCTCGTAGCATGGCGCGGATTCTATCGCCTTGGAGCCCCGAGGGTCACGGCACCGGAGGGTCGCGGCATCACGAGTATGCCGAGGCCGCGCCCTCCGGTCGTCCGTCAGGATCGAGCGGATCGAGCCACTACTCCTTGTAGAACAGTTGCTGCGAATCGTAGAACAGGCACGCCTGCCACTCCGCCGAGCCGTTGTACACCGGCGGGATGTTGCCGAGCTTCGAATTGGCGACGTACAGCGTCGGCGCCAGTCCGACCGTGCCGATCACCAGGACGTTCTCGGCATGCCAGTCCAGCACCCGCTCCGAGATCTCCATGTACTCGGGCGATCCCATGACGGTCTGCAGCCGCCGTTCCAGCCAGTTGAACAGGTTCTTGAAATCCTCCGGCGGTTCCTCGCCGGGCAGGACGCCGTCGGTGAAGTCGGCCAGGGTCGCCTGGCCGTTGCGCACCTGCTGGTCCGCCCGCAACCATATGCCCCACGTCGGCCACACGCCGAAATCGCCCGACGGTGGCGCCCAGTGATTGGGCGTCAGGTAGTGCACGACTTCGAGGGTGTTGCCGTAGATCATGCCGCCCACCATGCGGTCGGTCATGTCCGAGCGCTCGAAGTACAACTCGCGCTGCATCTCGTTGAGCTGCACGCGAATGCCCACGTTTTCCCAGTATTCCTTGACCAGGTCGTACATCTCCTGCGGTATGTCGGCCTGGAAGAAATACTCCAGAATCAACTCGAACCGCTCGCCGTCGGGACGCAGGCGGAAGCCGTCGCCGTCGCGCGCGCTCATGCCGGCTTCGTCGAGCAGCCGATTGGCCTCCGCCGGGTCGAACTGGGCGTACGCCTCTCCCCACTCTTTCTTGTAGAAACTGGCGGTGGGATCGACCGTGGCCTGGCGTGGCGTGGCGAGTCCGAAGAAGATGGCATCGTTCATCTCGTCGCGGTCGATCGCCAGCGACATCCCGCGGCGGAACTGGACATCATTGAACAGGGCGCGCAGCACCGGATCCTCGTGGTTCAAGTTGAAGCCGAACGCAAGCTGGCTGCCGAGGATTCCGGGGATGGGATAGACGGTGTAACCGGCTGCAGCTTCGCTCTCCTTGTACAGCGTGTAGTTGGCGAACGAGGTGTTGTACGCCTGCACGTCCGCCTCCCCGGACACGATCTTGAGATCGATCGTCTCCTTGCCGGCGAGGTTGTTGACGATGGTGTCGATGTAGGGAAGTTGGTTGCCCGCCGTGTCGACCTCGTAAAAGTAGGGATTCCTCTCGTACACCCGGTGGGTGGTGGTGAACTCCTTCATGAACCACGGCAGCACCACCGGCTTGTCGAGGTCGCCGAGCGGGTTTACCTGCATGTGAGCGTTGAACGCGTCCACCCAGGTGTCGTGGCCCTCCTCCTTGGCGAGCGAGTTGGCGTCCTCGTTGTAATTGATGTGGTACTTCGAGAGGTACTTGCTCGGGGAGAACGAAAGCCAGTGACTTCCCGGCCAGTGGGTAAAGAACACCGGCAGCGCCGCCAGCGACTCGTCGCTCTCGTAGCGTACCGTGCGGTCGTCGATCTTCACGACGCGGTCCACGATGGTGGCCGGCGCCCCGCCGCCCCAGAAACTGACCTCCTCGATCCAGTTGATCGCCTCCCACCGGAACAGGATGTCGTCGGCGGTGAACGGGTCGCCGTTGGACCACCTGAGCCCTTCCCGGAGGGTGAGCAGCATGCTGCTGTTGTCCTCGGACATCTCGTAATCGGTGGCGATGTCGGCCACGATCTCGCCGTCGTAGGACAGCTCCAGGAGGAACGCCGAACCGTTCTCCGGTCCGTCGCTCAGGTCTCCCCATGGACTGCTGTCGGGGTTGAACGTGGTGATCGTACCGCCGTAGCGCCCCACCATCTCGAACGGGACGATCACCTTCGGCTCCACCGGCAGCCGCTCGTCGACCGGCGGCAGCTCGCCGGCGGCGACCCGGGCGGCCAGCATAGGCGCCTCGTTGTACTTGCCGCCGCTCGCAGCGACGACGGTGTCCGTTCCTTCGTCCGCGTCCTCCGTGCCGCCCGCCCACACGGCAGAGGCGACCGAGAGGGTCATGACCGCCGAAGCAGCGATCACGAAAAACATTCTCATGTGGATGCTCCTTGTCGCGGAGCCGGCCGGCGCCGCATGCACCGGACCGCTCCGCGGATTGGTGCGCCACCGTAGCCCAGCGCGCGCGTAAGCGTCAATTCGGGAGGCGCGCGCGCCCGCGCGCGCCCCGCCGCGCCCTCGCCGCGCCGTCCGCGCCGGAAAGCGCCGGAAAGCGCCGGAGAGCGCCGGAAGCGCGGCGCGACCGGGGCGACTGGGCAATGCGGATGTGGTATAAAGGGGCGGGATGCTCAGCTACATCATCCGGCGCCTGGTTTACATGGTCGTCCTGCTGGTGATGCTTTCGGTGGCCACCTTTATCATCATCCAGCTCCCGCCGGGCGACTACCTCACCACCCTGGTCGCCAACATGCGGCGCGCGAACGTGGTGCTGAGCGAAGAGGCGGTGGCGGTGCTCACCGAGCGGTACGGGCTGGGGCGGCCGCTGCACATCCAGTACCTGACCTGGTTCGGCAACCTGTTGAAGGGCGACATGGGCGAGTCGTTCATCTGGGAGGCGCCGGTTACCGAGATCGTGGGCGAGCGGCTGGCGCTCACCGTGACGCTGTCGATCTCGACGCTGATCGTGACCTACCTGATCGCGATTCCGATCGGCATCTACTCGGCGACCCACCAGTACTCGGTCGCCGACTACAGCTTCACCACGCTCGGTTTCATCGGCCTGGCCACGCCCAACTTTCTGCTGGCGCTGATCCTGATGTTCCTGTTCTACAAGTACTTCGGCTGGAGCGTCGGGGGACTGTTCTCGCCGGAGTACCAGTTGGCGCCGTGGAGCCTCGGCAAGGTGGTGGACCTGATCAAGCACTTTCCGATTCCCCTCATCGTGATCGGTACCGCCGGCGCCGCCAGCCTGATCCGCATCATGCGCGCCACGCTGCTGGACGAGCTGGGCAAGCTGTACGTGATCACCGCGCGCGCCAAGGGCGTCTCCGAGCGCAGCCTGCTGTTCCGCTACCCGGTGCGGGTGGCGGTCAACCCGGTGGTGAGCACCATCGGCTGGCTGCTGCCGGAGACCATCTCCGGGGCGACGCTGACTGCGATCGTGCTCAGTCTGCCCACCGTCGGGCCGTTGCTGCTGCGCGCGCTGGAGGCGCAGGACATGTACCTGGCGGGCAGCATGGTGATGCTGCTGAGCGCGCTCGGCATCCTGGGTACGCTGATCTCGGACCTGCTGCTGGTGGTGGTGGATCCGCGCATTCGGTTCGAGCGGCAGGCCACCGGATGAGCGGCGTCGCGCCGCTCGGCAGGCGGCTGGGGCTGGGCCGGAGGCGGCGGCAGCAGGACACCGAAGCGTACTACCTGGCATCGAGCTGGGTGCTGATGCGGCGCAAGTTCCTGCGTCACAAGATGGCCATTCTGGGCGGCTGCGTGCTGCTGCTGTTCTACGTGGTGGGCGCCGCGTTCTCCGGCTTCTTCTCGACCGCCGACATCGCCCGCCGCAACCCCGACCACGCGCTCGCGCCGCCGCAGCGGATCCACCTGTTTCACGACGGCAGGCTGCGGGCGCCGTTCGTGTACGGCACCGAGGTCAGGATCAATCCGGACACCTTTCGCCGCACCTACGTGGAGGAGCGCAGCACGATCCATCCGATCCGCTTTTTTGTCCGTGGTGACGAGTACCGGCTGCTCGGGCTGTTCGACGCCACCACCCGCTTCATGGGGGTGGCGGAGCCGGGCACCCTGTTCCTGTTCGGGACCGACAACCTGGGCCGCGACATCTACTCTCGGACCCTGGCCGGCGCCCGCATCTCGCTCACCATCGGCCTGGTGGGGGTAGGGATGAGCTTCGCTCTCGGCTCGCTGCTCGGCGGCCTGTCCGGCTACTTCGGCGGCGCCGCGGACATGGTGATCCAGCGCACGATCGACTTTCTGATCTCCATACCCACCCTGCCGTTGTGGATGGCGCTGGCCGCCGCGGTGCCCACCGACTGGCCGCCGGTGCGCACCTATTTCATGATCACCATCATCCTGTCGGTGGTGGGCTGGACCGGGCTGGCGCGGGTGGTGCGCGGCAAGCTGCTGCAACTGCGGGTGGAGGACTACGTGCTGGCGGCCAGGATCGCCGGCGCCACCGAGATGACCACCATCGTCCGCCACCTGCTGCCCGGCTTCATGAGCTACCTGGTGGTGCACCTGACCCTGGCGGTACCCGCGATGATCCTGGGCGAGACGGCGCTCAGCTTCATCGGCTTCGGCCTGCGCCCGCCGGTGGTGAGCTGGGGGGTGCTGCTGCAGCAGGCGCAGAACGTGCGCACCCTGGCGGTCAGCCCGTGGCTGCTGATCCCGGCCGCGTTCGTGGTGGTCACCGTGCTGTGCTTCAACTTCCTCGGCGACGGCCTCCGCGACGCCACCGACCCCTACCGCTCCACGTAACGGCAGCGCCCTCCACGCGCGTGAGTGGCCGCGCAAGCCGAGTCGGCGGGCGCGGCGGGCGCCGAGCGCGTCCAGACCGGCTCCCCCGTAATGTGGGTCCGCGGCGCCTCGTTCCCCGGCAAGATCACCGAAGTACGCCGCCACGTCGTCCCCGCCGGAGCGCGGAGTAGCCGGCCAGCCGGCTAATTTGGCCTGTCCATGCACATATGTTACCCAAAGAACACGTTATTATCCCCAATAGGCACTGTTATGGCACGATTGTGGGGAGACAACCGAAGGAGTTTGTGACAGTCTCTGTACCAGGAGCGGGTAAAACTCGCTTCCGTGAGTTACTGAAGAGTGATAGCCGTGAAAACGACCGCCCCGACTTCAAGAAGCAGCATGTGGGTCTTGATTGCAACCGTCTCGTTTGCGGCGGCCGCGACCCTCGTGTTCAGCGGATGCGGAGGCATCGGACCTCGGATCGTCGATGACCACGGGGATGGCACCTCGACAGCAACGGAAGTGTCGATACCGGCCACGGAGGCAGAGCACACGGTGGCAGGACGCATCGAGACGGAGGACGACGTCGACGTCTTCCGAATCTTGGTAGCGGGGTCTGGCGAGCTGCAGCTCTCCACGACCGGCTCACTGGACACATCGGGTGCACTGTTGGGTGGCGCCGATGACGCGCTGCTGGCTTACACGGAGGCGGGCGGCAACGGAGGAAACTTCCTGATAGCGGCCACGGTAGAGCCGGGGACATACCACCTGCGCGTCGCTTCCAGGGCGCCGGGCGACTATTCCCTCCGGATAGCCTTTACCCCCAGTCCGGAAGCGCTGCCGCCGGCCCCTGGACCCGGGTCGGAGCCCGAGCCGGCACCGGAGCCACCGCCGCAACAACCGCCTCCGCAACAACCGCCTCCGCAACAACCACCGGAGCAACCGGAGCAACCGGAGCAACCGGAGCAGCCGGAGCAACCGGAGCAGCCGGAGCAGCCGGAGCAGCCGGAGCAGCCGGAGCAACCGGAGCAGCCGGAGCAGCCGGAGCAACCGGAGCAACCGGAGCAGCCGGAGCAACCGGAGCAACCGGAGCAACCGGAGCAGCCGGAGCAGCCGGAGCAGCCGGAACAACCGGAGCAACCGGAGCAGCCGGAACAACCGGAGCAACCGTCGGAACCGGCTGACCCGTTTTACAACACGTTCCCCCTGATCCGTAGCGTATTTCAGAACTTCGACGACAAGACGGAGGTCATCGCCACCTTCAATTCGCCTCATACCTATCATGGACTTGCGGAAACGTGCGTCGAGTGGCGGCTCGCGACGAGCACCGGCGCATGGAGCAAGACGTGCGAAGACTATGATCTTGATTCCATCAAGTTCGACGTCGGCGCTAACCCGCATCGCTCACCAAGGGGATAGGCTGGCTGATTTGGTCGCGAGTTGAGGGCG
>JAPPGB010000127.1 GCA_028821475.1 Spirochaetaceae bacterium | reverse complement strand
CGCCGGCGACGTGCTGGTGATCGGCCTGCAGGCGCCGGGCGTACTGGCGGCCGGCGGCGGCGGCCTGGTGTTGGCGCGCAGCCCGCGCGGCCGCCGGTCGCTCGCAGGCTGCCGCGCGCGCTTCGGCTGGGCGGAACTGGCCGACGTGAACGCCGCGCTCGCGCTTGCGCAATGGCACGACCTGGCTGCCGGACGGGTGCGCTGCGCCGAGCTTGCCGCCCGTTTCCGCGACGCCGTGGCGAGGAGCCGCCACCGCACGCTGGCGCCGGCGGCAACGCCGGGTCCGCTGTTTCCGGTCGTGGTCGCGGACGGGCTGCGCGCGGCACAGCGCTACGCCACTCGCCACCACGTGGAGACCAGGCTCGCCTGTGAGGGGTCGGCCATAACCGGCCTGCTTCCGGAGGAGGACGATGCGGCGCCGGCGGCCGCCACGGCGCACGGTTTGGCGGACGACTGGTCGGGCGGTGCGGCAATCGGGGAGCGGCTCGCCGGTGCCCAGGAGATGGCTCGCCGCTCGCTGGTGTTCCCGCTCTATCCCGACCTGCGCGATACCCAGGCCGGCCAAGTGGCTCGCGTGCTGGCTACTCTGCCGTAAGGCCGCGGCGGCTGTGGCGGCGTTGCTCCGGGCCGCGCTATACTTGCACGCGATCCGATGACAGTCGGTACGGGGAAGCCGGCCGAGACCGGTGCTGCAGAGGGTGAGTCGCGGCCGCGAACGATTCGCCGCGTGTTCGTGTTGCTCAACCGGGCCCGAGCCAGCGCGCAGATCATCGCCGACGTGCGCGATTTCTTCCGGCGCCGCCAAGTCGAGGTGGTGGAGGCGGAGGTGGGCAGTTCCTCGGTGGCGCGCGGCGCCACCTCTGCCGCTCCCATCGCGCAGCGCGGCAGCATCGACCTGGCGGTATCGCTCGGCGGCGACGGCACGCTGCTCGGGTGCGCGCGCCTGCTGGCGGGCAGCGACATCCCGATTCTGCCGGTCAACCTCGGCACCGTGGGATTCATCACCGAAATCCCGGTCGGCGAGTGGCGGCAGGCGTACGACGCCTACGCCTCCGGATCGCTCGGCATCAGCACACGGGTCATGGTGCGCACCGAGGTGCTGCGATGCGGGCGGCGGGTGGCCAGCATCGACGGCCTCAACGATGCGGTAATCGCCGGCTACGGACGCTCCAAGATCGTGCGGTTGCGGGTGCACCTGGCGGGTACCTGGGTCGCCAACTACCGCGCTGACGGAATGGTCTTCGCGACGCCAACCGGATCCACGGCTTACTCGATGGCGGCGGGCGGGCCGATCGTCCATCCCGAGATGGACGCCTTCGTAATCACCCCGATCTGTCCCTTTACCCTGGCCAATCGGCCGCTGCTGGTGCCGGCCGCGGAGCCGGTGCGGGTCGAGATCGAATTGAATCAGCGCACCGGAATCAGCCTCGCCGTCGACGGCGTCGATGTGGAGACGCTGCAGCCGGGCGATCAGATCGACTTTTCCCGTTCCGTCCACCAGACCCACATCGTGCGCTCCGGCAAGCGCAACTTCTACCAGGTATTGAGGTCCAAGCTCGACTGGGCCGGGGAGCCGCGTGCTTGAGTCGCTGACGGTGCGCAACTACGCGCTGATCGAGCACGTCGAGGTGGGCTTCGGCCCGCACCTGAACGTGCTCAGCGGCGAGACCGGCGCCGGCAAGTCGATCATCATCGGCGCCCTCGGTCTGCTGCTCGGCGCACGCGCCACGGCGGCCGACGTTCGTGCCGGAGCCGATCGTGCCGAGGTCTCCGGCGTGGTTCGCCTGCAGCCCCGCGACGGCGAGGTACGTGACTGGCTTGCGGAGCGTGAGCTTCCGACGGACGACGACACGCTCATCGTACGGCGCGTCGTGCGGCGCACCGGGCGCTCGGGCTGCTTCATAGCCGGCGTACCGGTGCCCACTGCACAGCTCGGCGAGCTCGGCGGGCGCCTGTTCGACCTGCATGGTCAGCACCGGCACCAGAGCCTGCTGCGCGAGGTCGAGCATCGCCGCCTGCTCGACCACTTCGCGGGCCTGGTGCCGCTCGCCGGCGTGGTGGCCGCGGTGCATCGCCGCCTGGCCGCGGCACGCGCCCGGGTCGTGGAGTTGGAGTCGGGCAGCGAGCGCCGTGCACGGCAGGCGGAGCTGTTGCGGCACGCGGCCGACGAAATCGACGCGGCGCGCCTGAGCACCGGCGAGGAGGAGGAGCTGGACCAGGAGCGCCGCCGCCTCACCGCATTCGAGCGCATTTCGGAGGCCGCGCACCGCGTGTACGACCTGACCGTCGAGGCGCGTGGCGGCGCGCTGGCGTCGGTGCGCGGCGCGCTCGACGAACTACGCACGCTGGCCTCCTACGACGCCGCCTGCGAGCCGCTGCACGCCCGCGTCGAAAGCGCTTTCTACGAACTGGAGGATGTCGCGGCCGAGGTGCGCCGCTACCAGAGCCGCCTCTACTTCGACGGTGCGCGGCTGGCGGCCGTGGTCGAGCGCCTCGAGCAGATCCACGCCTTGCAGCGCAAGTACGGCGCCACCGTGGAACACGTGCTGGAGCACGCCCGCCAGGCGCGCGCCACGCTGGCCGGCCTCGAGGATGCGGACGGGGCGCACGCCGCCGCCGGCGCCGAGGTACGGCGTCTCGCCGCTGCGCTGAGCGAGCATGCCGGTGCACTGAGCGACGGTCGCCGGCAGGCGGCCGACCGCCTGCGCGGGCTGGTCGAGGGCAACCTGCACGAACTCGGCATGCCCAAGGCGTGTTTCGCCGTGCAACTGCGACCGCGGCTGGAGCGGGGCGAGCCGGAGATCGGCCCCGCCGGCGCCGAAGCGGTGGAGTTCCTGATTTCGGCCAACGCCGGCGAGCCGTTGCGCCCGCTCCGCTCCAGCGCTTCCGGCGGTGAGGTGTCGCGCATCATGTTGGCGTTGAAGGCGATCCTGGCTGCCAGCGACCCGGTGGGCACCCTGGTGTTCGACGAAGTCGACGCCGGCATCGGCGGCGACGTGGCGATCGCGGTGGGCGACAAGCTTGCCGGTATCGCCGGCCGGCGGCAGATCCTGTGCATCACCCATCTCGCCACCGTGGCCGCCCGCGCACACACCCACCTCCAGGTATCCAAGGAGGAGCGCGCCGGTCGCACGCTCACCGCCGTAAGGGAGGTCAGCGGACGCGCGCGGGTGGTGGAAGTGGCGCGCATGCTGTCGGGTCACGATGCCCGTGACGTGTCGCTGCGCCACGCCGAGGACCTGCTGACGCGCACCCCGTCAGGCCGCTGACCGCCGGGCGCGCGCGTCAGGGGGAGGAGTCGTCGCTGTCGATATCGTCGTCGAGGTCGTCGCCGGCCGCCCCGTCCACTCTTTCCTCCACCAGCGTGAACGGCCGGATCCGGTTAGATTCCGCCTCCGGGAACTCCTCGATCAGTGCAACGGTCTGAAACGGGATCATCAGGTGCTCGGCGCGCCCGAATGTGCGCTGTACGTCCTCCGCGGTGGGATTGATGATGATCTGCTGGTCGCGCTTGAAGACGATGTCCTTGATGGACACGAAGTAGGGATGCGTAAGGTCAAGGCTCTTCGCCGTGAGCTGTACTTCCTTGCCCTTCCACTTGAAATGTACCCGATACAACCGTAAACCCGTAAATCCGTAAACCCAAGGAGCGGCCTGCACAGCCCGCTCGCGTCGGGTGCCGCCGTGTTCGCCAATGTAGCGGCATCGCCGCCGACCCGCCAATACTATACAAACATGTAGTGTTCGGCGCCAAGGCCACCGCCGATTTTCGCTCCGGCGCGGACTCTCGATGTTGACACCGAATATGAGCACGGTGATTAATCTGTAGGGTGGTGGGAGAAAGTGGGAGATATTGGACTATGGTGGAGGATAGGCCCATAATATCCCTCAATCCCCGGCGCGTCAGGCATCGACGTGGGAATACGGCAGGACACCGTGCGTAAGGAGCGACCATGATTTCCGGCGAATACCGTTACGCCCTCGACGAGAAGGGCCGCTTGATGGTGCCCGCCAAGGTGCGCTCCGAGGTGGTCGGCAACGTGATGATCCTGACGCGCGGCGTGGACCGCTGCTTGTGGCTGTTCCCGTCCGACGAGTGGCGCCAACTGTCCGAGAACCTGATCGCGGCGACGTCGCCGTTCTCGGAGCGGGCTCGTCTCATCCAGCGACGCATCCTGGCACCGGCGCAGGAGGTGGAGATCGATCGCAGCGGTCGCATCGCCATTCCGCCGACGCTGCGCGAGTTCGCCGCGCTGAGGAAGGATTGCACCATCCTCGGCATGGTCAAGTACCTCGAAATCTGGGACGAACCGTCGTACACGGCCTACCTGGATGCGAACGAGGAGAGGTTCAAGGAGGCCGCCGAGGAGATCGGCGGCGCGATCACGTTCTGATGCGTGTGCGTAAACCGGTATCGGTACATGAACCAGTGATGGTGCAGGAGTGTCTGCACTGGCTGACCGCGCCGGAGCGCGGCGGCCTGATGATCGACGGCACTGTCGGCGATGGTGGACATGCGCAGCGGTTCCTCGACCGCTACCCCTCGCTGTCGCTCCTGGCCGTGGACGTCGACGCGCACATGCTGGAGCGCGCCCGCCGTACCCTGGGCCGCTTCGGGCGCCGCGTCGAGTTCGAGCGCGGCTGGTTTGCCGATGTCATGGCGCGCCGCAGCGGCTCGGCGCACCTGGTACTGCTCGATCTGGGGCTGGCGAGCTACCACTTCGACTGCAGCGCCCGCGGCTTCTCGTTCCGCGGCTGCGAGCCGCTGGACATGCGGCTCGATGAACGGCTGCCGCGCACGGCTGCCGATATTCTCAATGAGGAGCCGGAATCAGCCTTGGCGGATCTCTTCTACCAGTACGGGGAGGAGCGCCATGCTCGGCGGATCGCGCGCGCCGTGGCCCGCCGGCGGGCGGAACGTCCCCTGCGTACCACCGGCGAGCTCGAGGAGCTGGTGTGGCGTGCCTATCCGCCGCCGCAGCGCCGCCGCGGCGGCATACACCCGGCCACGCGCTCGTTCCAGGCGCTGCGAATCGCCGTCAACGACGAACTGCGGCGGCTCGAGACCGGCCTGGCGGCCGCGCTGCGCTGCCTGGCAGCAGGCGGCAGCATCGGCGTGATCGCGTTTCACTCGCTGGAGGACCGCATCGTCAAGCAGCACCTGCGGCGTGCCGCACAGGAGCCGCCGGCGGCCGGCGACGGCGCTGCCTGGGAAGTATGTACCAAGCGGCCGCTGCGGCCGGCGCCGGCCGAGGTGCACGCCAACCCGCGGTCGCGCAGCGCGCGCCTGCGGGTCGCCCGCAAGGTGGCGGATCATGGTTGACGGCGCGCGCACGCGCGACACCGCGCGCGGACGAATACTGCTGTACCTGAGCGCTGCGCTGCTCGGCGCGGCGCTGACGCTCAGCGCCTGGCAAGGGTATCGCTACGAGCGCCTGCTGCACACCGTAGGCGCGCTGGAACTGGAACAGCGCCACTGGCACGAACGCAACAAGCAGGCGATGGCAGACCTGGCGGCGCTCGGGTCTCCGCGGCGCGTGGACGCGGCCGCCGCCAAGCAGGGCCTGGAGCGCATGGCGCCGGGGCGCCGGCTGCTGGTGCGCTTCGCGCTTCCTGAACCGCCCGCCGCCCCGGGAGGGCAACCGTGACGGTAACCACCGCCGCACTCGTCGGGCTGACCGGAGCGCGTCTTGTCGGCCCCGGCCGTGGACCGCTGGCGGCAGCGCAAGTGCCGTTGCGCCGGGTGGTCGTGGACTCGCGCGCCGCCGGCGCCGATACGCTGTTCGTGGCCCTGGCCGGGAGCCGAGCCGACGGCCACGACTTTCTGGCCGACGCGTTCGCCGCCGGCGCGGCCGCCGCCCTCATTGCGCGACGGCAGTGGCGGACGCGCCGCGCCGAGCTGCAGGCGGTCGCGCGCCGCTACGGCGCCACGCTGGCCGTGGTGGACGACCCGCTGCAGGCGCTGCATCGGCTCGCCGAGGCACATCGGTCGCACAGCGAGGCGGAGCGCGTGGCGGTGACCGGATCGAGCGGCAAGACCACCACACGGCGCATCCTCGCTTCGATCCTGAAGCAATGCACGCCGACCTACGAGGCGGAACGCAACTACAACTCGGTGATCGGGCTGCCGCTGGCGCTGCTGGGCATCGAGCGGCGGCATCGCATGGCGGTGCTGGAGTTGGGCATCGACTACCGTGGCGAGATGGACGAACTGGGCCGGCTGGCGGCGCCTCACCACGCGCTGATCACCGGCATCGGCACCGCACACCTGGCCGCGTTCGAATCGCGGCGCACCGTAGCCGCCGAGAAGGCGCGCGTGCTGGCCTATCTGCCGCGCGGCGGGTACGCGTTCGTGCCGGAAGGGGAGGAGTTGCTGGCGCTCTCCCGGCTGCCGCTGGCGCCGGAGGTTGCGCTGGTGCAATTCGGCCCAAGCAAGACAAAAGGATACGAGGGAAGTGAATCTCTGGGGCTGGATGGCTCCACCATCCACTGGGAGGGGCTCCAGATTCACTTCCCTCTGTTTGGCAATCACAACGTCGCCAACGTGCTGGCCGCAATCACGGTGGCGTCTACCCTGGGAGTATCAGCGGCTGCAATCAGGCACGGCATCGAGGCCGTGGAGGCGGTGGCGGGCCGCTCGCAGGTTATCCGCGGGCGGCTGACCATCATCAACGATGCGTACAACGCCAATCCGGAGTCGATGGCGGCCGCGCTCACCTTTGTCGCCGAATTGCCCGGTCGCGGGCGCGTCCTGGTGGTGCTCGGCAGCATGCTGGAGCTTGGCACCGCGACGCGTGCCGCCCATGCCGCGCTGGCCGAGGTGATCACGGCCGCCGCCCCCGATGCCGTGTTCCTGTTCGGGGCGGAGACCGCCGCCACCGCGGATGCCTTGCAGGCCGCCGGCTTCGGCCGGCCGCTGCTGTGGACGAAGCTCTACGAGGAGCTGGAGACGGCGGTGGTTGCATCGGTGCGCCCCGGCGACACCGTGCTGCTCAAGGGCTCGCGCGGCGTCGCGCTCGACCGGCTGGTGGAGCCGCTGCAGGCGGCGTGACGGTATCGCTGATGGCACCGGTAAACAGCGGGCGTCCGCAACCGCAGGGCATGGCGCAGCCATCCGTCAAGGTTACGCACGTGCCGCGCGTCCTGCGCCGCTTCATGCTGGCGCAGCGGCCGTCCGGCCGCCGGCGGACGGTGCGGACACGCTGGGTGCGGTTGCGCGACACGCTGCAGCCGACCCTGGCGATGCCGAGCGACAGCGTGCTCGTGGCGGCGCTGATCGTGCTCACCGGCAGCGGTCTCGCGGTACTGCTGTCGGCGTCCTACTTCTACGGTGACCGGCTGTTCGATGATCCGCTGCGCTTCTTTCGCCGCCAGGTGCTGTGGGTAGCGCTCGGTACGCTGGTGGCCGCGGTGGCCGCCTCCGTACCGCTGCGCTACGTGCGCCGCGCGGTGCTGCCGCTGGTGGCGGTCAGCCTGCCGCTGGTCGTGCTCACGTCGGTGCCCGGCATCGGACTGTGGGCCATGGGGGCGCAACGCTGGATCGTGATCGGCGGACTGTCGTTCCAGCCGTCGGAGCTCGCCAAGCTGGCGCTGGTGGTGTACCTCGCCCATATCCTCGACCGCAAGGGCAACCTGGCCGAGCTCAGTTACGGCCGCACCATGCGGGTGATCGTTCCGCCGATGCTGGTGGTGGGTCTGTTCGCCGCGCTGGTGTACCTGCAGAACGACTTCTCGACGCCCATCTTCCTGGTGTTCCTGGCCATGGCGATGCTGTGGCTGGCGGGGGTGAGAGCGGGCCTGTTCGCCGCCCTGACCATGGCCGGCACGCCGCTCGCGCTGATGCTGCTGCTCACCAAGGAGCACCGCGTGCTGCGCCTGATCGCGTTCCTGGAGCCGACGGCGGACCCCGCCGGCAGCGGCTACCAGGTGCTGGCCGCCCGCGACGCCCTGGCGCGCGGCGGTGTGTGGGGCACCGGCATCGGGCGCGGACAGATGAAGCTCGGTCCCCTGCCGGAGGCACACTCCGACTTCATCTTCGCGGTGGCGGGAGAGGAACTCGGCCTGGTCGGCGTAATCCTGATCCTCGGCCTGTTCGCGGTCCTGGCCTGGCGCGGTTACCTGATCGTGCGCCATCACCGCGACCGGTTCGCCCGCTACCTGGCGTTCGGGCTTACCACCAGCATCGTCGCCCAGGCGTTTCTCAACCTGGCCGTGGTGTCGAGCCTGGTGCCCGCTACCGGGCTGCCGCTGCCGTTCTATTCGTCGGGCGGATCGGCGCTGCTGACCACGTTCGCCATGTGCGGGCTCCTGGTCGGGCTGTCGCGGCGGCCCGCCGACGCCGCCGCGGAGCGCCTGTCCGTGCGGAACAACGACCAGGACGGTGGAGTGGAACAACTGTGAGTACCGTCGCGGAAGGCGCGCGTCTGCCGGGCAGCGGCACGCGGAGCAGTGCAAGGCGGAGTTGGGTAGAGCGCCGGCTGCGCCCGTTGCGCGCGCGCATCAGGCGCGTGCTGAGACTCGTCATTGCCACACTGGTGCTGATGCTGGCCCTGGAGGCGGCGTTCCTGCTGCTGCTGGCACCGCGCCTGCACCTCACCACCGTGAACGTGGCCACCGAACTGGCGTTGAGCGACGCGGAGGTGCTGGCGATGGCCGGGCTTGCCGGCGACGAGCAGTTCTTCTCGCTGGACGCGGCCGCCATCGAAGCGCGCCTGGAGCAGAGCCTGCTGGTGCGCGACGCCGCCGTCTCGATGCGCTTCCCGGACACGCTGCGCCTCGATCTCGCGGCGCGCACGGCGGCCGCGGTCCTGCTGGCGGAGGAGCCGGACGGCTCGTCGCGCGCGGCGCTGGTCGACCGGGACGGCCTGGTCTTCCTGGCCGGCGCAACGCCGTGGCGACACCAGGACGCCGCCGACGTGCCGGCGCTGAGCGGACTGGCCGCGGACCTGCTGCAGCCGGGCGCGCACCTGCCGGAACCGGTGCGCGGCGTGCTCGCCGACCTGTCCGCGCTGACGGCGTCGGATCCGGTGCTCGCCGCACTGATCTCGGAAATCCGGCTGGTGCCGATCGGCGCGCCGTCCACTGCCGCCCCGCTCGGCGCCGAACAAGCCGCCGCCGGATTCGACCTGCTCCTGTTTCCAATCGGTTTCGACACCGTGCTGCGCTTCGGCCCCGAACTGAGTGGGAGCCGCCTTGCGGAGGCACTGGTGCTGCTCGACCTGATGCGCACCCGGTCCACGGACGGCGCCATGGCGCGGTTCGCCGAGCTCGACGTGCGCGGCGCCTCACCGGTGGCGGTCGCCGGGAGGAGTGGCTGATGGCAACCGACGACCTGATTGTCGGCCTCGACATCGGCACCACCAAGGTGTGCGTCATCATCGGCCAGATCGGTGAGCAGGGCGGTCTCGAAATCACCGGCGTCGGCATAACGCCGTCGCGCGGGCTGCGGCGCGGCGTGGTGATCAACATCGACGCCACGGTCAAGTCGATCGCGGCGGCCGTGGAGGAGGCCGAGATGATGTCCGGGCGCGAGGTGCAGGACGTCTACGCCGGCATCGCCGGCGGCCACATCGAGAGCGTCAACTCGCGCGGCGTGGTGGCGGTCACCGGCAAGAAACGGGAGATCGACCAGGACGACATCGACCGCGTCAAGGAAGCGGCCGGCGCGATCGTGATCCCGATGGACCGGGAGGTGCTGCACGTCATCACCCAGGAGTACATCGTCGACGGTCAGGCCGGAATCCGCAGTCCTCTGGGCATGACCGGCGTGCGCCTGGAGGCGGAGGTACACATCGTGACGGGGGCGGTGTCGTCGGCGCAGAACATCATCCGTTGCGTCAATCGCTCGGGGTTCAAGGTCAGCGACATCGTGCTGGAACCGCTCGCCTCCGCCCGTTCCGTGCTGACCGACGACGAGAAGGAACTGGGCGTGCTGCTGGTCGACCTCGGCGGCGGCACCACCGACGTGCTGGTGCACATCGAGGGTTCGCCCTATCACACCGAGGTGCTTGCGGTCGGCGGCGACCACGTGACCAGCGACCTGTCGATCATGCTGCGCACGCCCAACGAGGCCGCGGAGCAGGTCAAGCGCGATGCCGGTTGCTGCTTTCTTCCGATGCTCGACGAGCCCGATGCCGAAACCAGCATTCCGGGGGTCGGAGGGCGCCCGCCGCGCATCATCACGCGCCGCGAACTGACCGAGATCATTCAACCGCGCATGTCGGAGATGCTCGGCAGCGTGCGGACGCAGATCGAGCGCGCCGGTTACCTGTCGCGCCTCGCCGGCGGCGTGGTGATGACCGGCGGCGGATCGCTGCTGCCGGGCACCGAGGAACTGGCATCGGAGATCTTCGGCCTGCCGGCGCGCATCGGCTATCCGGCGCGCCTCGGAGGACTGGTGGAGGAGTACCACAGTCCCATCTTCGCCACCGGCGTGGGCCTGGTGCAGTATGGCGCCGCCCACCTGGGAGTCGAGCAACTCAATCTGGATACCAGCGAAGCGGGGTTCACCAGCGTGTGGGCCCGCATGAGGAAGTGGTTCGGGGAATTCTTCTGAAAGGAGAGTCTCCGGTGACACACGACTATGCCAAACGTAACGGGAGGGGAACCATGACGTTTGAACTGCACAACGAGCACAAGCCGGGTATCACCGACATCAAGGTGATCGGCGTCGGAGGCGGCGGCAACAACGCCACCAACAGGATGATCGAGTCGGGCCTGCGGAACGTTCACTTCGTTGCCGTGAACACCGATCTGCAGGCGCTCGATCTGTGCCACGCGGAGACCAAGGTGCCGATCGGCAGCAAGCTCACCGCCGGTCTCGGCGCCGGCGGCATACCGGAGATGGGCGAGAAGGCGGCGCTCGAGGACCAGGGTTCGATCGAGAACATCCTGAAGGGCGCGGACATGGTGTTCATCACGGCCGGTCTCGGTGGCGGCACCGGCACCGGCGCGGCTCCGGTAATTGCGCGCACCGCCCGCGAGCACGACATTCTGACTGTCGCGGTGGTGACCAAGCCATTCGATTTCGAAGGGCGCCGCAAGATGGGCCTCGCGGATGAGGGCATCGAGAGCCTGCGCAAGGAAGTAGACACCCTGATCGTCATTCCCAACCAGCATCTGTTGAAGATCGTGGAGCGGCGCACGCCGCTGCGGGAAGCGTTCATGCTCGCCGACGATGTGCTGCGGCAGGGTGTGCAGGGCATCTCCGACCTGATCACGGTGCCCGGCGTCATCAACATCGACTTCGCCGACGTGCGCACCATCATGCAGGGCCAGGGCGATGCGCTGATGGGCATCGGCATCGGCGGCGGGGACAACCGCGCCGTCGACGCGGCGACCAACGCCATCAACAACCCGCTGCTCGAAGACGCCCGCATCGAGGGTGCGCACGGCATCCTGGTCAACGTCACCGGCGACGACGACATGTCGCTGACCGAGTACGAGGAGGTGCTGCAGATCATCACCACCAATGCTTCGGACGATGCCATGGTCATCTGCGGAACCAGCATCAACGATACGCTCGACGACGAGATCCGGGTCACGGTGATCGCCACCGGGTTCCGGCGCGAGGGCACCTCCGCGGCCGGGAACAGCGCCGACACCGGTCCCGAGATCATCTCCTACCGCCGGTGGGTCGAGCTCAACAAAGGGCTCGGCAAGCGCGCCGAAGCGCTGAGCCAGCACGAGCCGGTGGCCAGTTCACGCGCCACCTCGCTCGACGATCTGAGCGTGCCGACCGTGCTGCGCAACCGCCGCGGCGGCGAGGCGGCCTCGTCCTGATCCGAGCGGCGGATTCTGTGCGGCGCGCGCGGTAGCCGTCAGTGGCGGCACAACCGGCATCCCGTGCCAACGGCGCGTTGGTCAGCGAGTTCGCCGACTACCTGCGCTCGGTCGAAGGGCTCGCGGAGTTGACGGTGGAGGCGTACGCCACCGAGGCACGCCGCTACGTCGACCACCTGGCGGCGCGCCCCGCGCAGGCGCCGGAACCGGGGGGGGGGGGGGGGGCCCCCCCGGGGGGGGGGGGGGGGGGGGGGGGGGGGGCCGGGGGGGGGGG
>JAPPGB010000126.1 GCA_028821475.1 Spirochaetaceae bacterium | reverse complement strand
GGCGATGAGGGCGACGAGAACGACGAAGGCGATGAGGACGACGAAGGCGATGAAGGCGATGAGGATGACGAGGGCGATGAAGGCGACGAAGGCTTACGGCACTATCCTCCGGAGGAGACGGGACAGAGGAGCGCTCGTTGGTGAACGCCTCGACCGTTGTTGCCGGCCAGCCGATGAGCTGCAGCAGGTTCGCGACGCGCACCGCGCGCACGGCGACGACATTATTCCTGTCGCTCGCCACCCTGCTGGCACTCGCCGCGTGCGACTCGGCCACGCCTAAGAAGCCTGTCGATGCGCCCACCGTCGACGACTACGCCGGCAACACGGCCGGCACACTCGGACCCGACACCGACGCCACGCTATTGATCAAGCAATCCGGCGACTTCTCCTTCCTCGTCGCCACCCGCGCGACACCGCCGCGTGCGCCAAGCGCCGCCGGCGGATGGCTCATCCTCTACGGCACCTCTGCGATCGACGGCAACAGCGCCAACCTCACCATCACCTCCGGCCAGCGAGCCGGCACCGACGCCACACTCGACCAAGCCGAGCTCGCCGCCTACAACACGTGCGACCTATCCGGAGTCATCGACGCCAAGTTCCAACTCGAGATAATGACCGCGTTCGCGGACTGCCTGCTGGACCGCGGCGACGTCGACTCGATCGAACCCGTCGACGCCGCTACCCTGAAGGACGACGCACTGATCGGCACGTGGACCGCGCGCCACAGCGGCTACACGGCGTACACGGCGCAATGGACGTTCACGGACGCCACCTCGCTCACCGTCCAGGAGTACTACGAGTGCAGCGACGAAGATTGCCAGCACAGCGTATTGTTCAACATTACATACTCCGACCTCGCCATCACCAGAATACGAATCGACGAATGGACCATCGTTCAAGGAACAGCGAGGTACTGTTCCGTAGCGACGCCTACCGACTGCGACGAACGACTCGTCACGGACGACGACAAGTTCGGCACCGCCCCGCCCGTCACCTTCGTCCTTTCGGCAGACCAGCGAAACTTCACGTTGCGATACCCACACTGGCGAGCAGACGTTTACGCGTACTTTGGACGGGCGCCGCGAACGCCGAAACAGCCCCACCGGGTAGGAGACGGGGTCACCCCCGCCGTCCCCACACCACCGTACGTACGGCAGGGCAATCGACTGGACGGCGTCACGTGGTGATGAGTGAGAAAAGGAAGTCCTCATTCCAGGCGGCGATGTGGCGACTGGATCGCATGCTGTGCTTGCCCTTGCCTCGCCGCAGCAGATTGCTGGCCATGTACTTGACTTGGTTCCGCGGCAGCGGACTGACCTGGGAGCAGGCGCAGGAACTGCCCGCAAGGGGCCAGGATTCTCGCGTTGATCCGGAGCCTGCCGGACGATATGGTATAGCCGAGCACCGCCCTACTTGCGGGCGTGGTCGGAGGGACAATCTTGGTTGCGCTGTTGATCGGGCTGATTCTCGTGGTATTCGCCGTCTACTCCCTGTTGCCGGTTCCCTGGTCGCCGGGATGGTGGGACGAAATGCTGGAGTTCCTCAAGGGAGGCATTCCGATCGTCGCGGTGCTGATCGGGCTGGTGTCGTTCTTCGTCGGCGTCGCCGACATCAAGGACAAGATCGAGGCCAGGCGGGAAGAGGAGGAGGAACGCCGCGAGGCCGAGCGCTCGGCCGGCGGCGGCAGCGGCGACGCTTCGGGTTGACAGCGCACCGTCGCTGGCACTAACTTTGGCCGGCTCCGGGGTGGCCGGCGGCGACAGCCGGCCGGTCCAATCGAGCAATTGCCCATGGAATCCTCAGATACCCAGTTTCTCAATCCGCGCGACATTGCGCGCAAGTGGTACGTCATTGATGCCAGCGGCCACCCCCTCGGGCGGGTGGCAACCCGGGTCGCCACCCTGTTGCGCGGCAAGCATCGGCCCTACTACACCCCGCACCAGGAGGTGGGCGACCACGTCATTGTGATCAACGCGAAGCACGCGGTGGTCACTGGCAGAAAGATGGACCAGAAGCAGTACTACCGCCACTCCGGCTACCCGGGCGGGCTCAAGGTGGAGAACTACCGCAAGGTGATCGCGCGCAAGCCGGTATTTCCGATGCAGGAGGCGGTGCGCGGGATGCTCCCGAAAGGCCGTCTCGGACGCAAGCTGCTTCGCAACGTCAAGATCTACGCGGATGGCGCGCACCCACACGCGGCCCAGAAGCCGGAGGAACTCGCGCTGTGACGGCCGTGACGGTTCGTGACGACCGTCCCGTGACGACGCTATGACGACAAGGGAGTATTGATAATCGTGGCAAGCAACCTGGCGATTGGAACCGGACGCCGCAAGACCGCGATCGCGCGGGTCTACCTGCGCAATGGCAACGGCAACATCGACGTGAACGGGAGGTCGCTGAGCGACTACTTCCACGCCGCCGACCTGGAGCGGGAAGTGGTCGAGCCACTCGACGTGACCGACAACCTCACCAACTACGACGTGCTGATCCGCGTGGTCGGCGGCGGCACCCACGGCCAGGCCGGCGCCTGCCGGCACGGGCTGGCGCGCGCCCTGGTCGGCCACGACGAAGCCAACCGCCGCGCCCTGCGCGCGAACGGCATGCTGACCCGCGACCGGCGCATGGTCGAACGCAAGAAATACGGGCAGCCCAAGGCACGCCGCCGGTTCCAGTTCTCCAAGCGTTAGCTGCCCACCCTGGCCGCCGCCGCCGATCCCATCCCGACCATCGAGCAGGTTCGAGGCGCCCGCCGCGGGGCCGGTGCCCCGTGGGCGCGGCCAACCGACACGATGGCGGTGCTGACCCGCGAGGGCAGTTCTGCGCGTACCTTTTACGTGGCGCGTGAACTGCTCGCGGAAGCCGCGCTTCGGCCCGGCGACCGTGTTGCGGAAGCTGCCCTGGCGGACCTGCAGCGCCGGTCGGAGGCGGTGCTGGCGCGACGGCGGGCGCTGGCGCTGCTGGCGCGGGCGATGCACAGCCGCCGGGCCCTGGCGCGCAAGCTGACGCAGGGCGGGTTCGGCAGCGCGGCGGTGGAACAGGCCCTGGGGCGGCTGGATGAGCTCGGCTACCTCGACGACGCGGGTTACGCTCGGCTGTGGGTAAGAAGCCGGGTGGCGCGCGGCGCCGACGGCCGCGGCAAGGTGCTCGCCGGCCTTCTGCAGCACGGCATCTCCCGGCGCCACGCGGCCGACGCGCTGGACGCCGAGTATCCCCCGGATCTGGAAGCGGAACTGTGCCGCAAGCTGGCGCAGCGCCTGCTGGATCGCCACGCGCGCGATCGCCGCGCCGGCGAGCGCGTCGCCCGCCAGCTCGCCGGGCGCGGGTTTTCCGCCCGCTTGGTGGTGGATGCGCTGTCGGAGGCAGCGCCAGGCGGCGGCGACTACGCCGAAATGGAGTAGAACGCCTCGCGGCCGGCGAACGACGCGGAGCTGTCGAGCTGGTCCTCGATCCGCATGAGCTGGTTGTACTTGGCCAGCCGGTCGGAGCGCGACAGCGACCCGGTCTTGATCTGGCCGGTCTCCAGCGCCACTGCCAGGTCGGCGATGAACGCATCCTCGGTTTCGCCGCTGCGATGCGAAATGACCGCGGTGTAGCCGGCTCGCTTGGCCATCTCCACCGCCTCGAAGGTCTCGGTCAGGGTACCGATCTGGTTGACCTTGATGAGGATCGAATTGCCGACCCGCTGCTCGATGCCGCGCCGCAGCCGGGCGGTGTTGGTCACGAACAGGTCGTCGCCCACGAGTTGCACGCGGCTGCCGATGGCGGCGGTCAGCGCACGCCATCCGTCCCAATCGTCCTCGCCCATGCCGTCTTCGATCGAAATGATCGGGTAGCGGTCCGCCCAATCGCTCCAGAACGCCACCATCTGTTCGGCAGTCAACTCGCGGCCATCCGACTTCTTGAACACGTAGCGCTGTCGGGCGGCGTCGTAGAATTCGCTGCTGGCGGGATCGAGCGCGATCATGAAGTCGGCGCGCGGCTCATAGCCCGCTTGGGCGATGCTGGCAAGGATCAGCTCAATCGCGTCTTCGTTCGATTCCAGGTTGGGGGCGAAGCCGCCCTCGTCGCCGACGCCGGTGGCGTGGCCCTGGCCGCCGAGCACCTGCTTCAGGGTGTGGAACACCTCGGCCATCATGCGCACCGCATCGCGGATCGAGGCCGCGCCAACGGGCATGATCATGAACTCCTGGAAGTCGACCGAGTTGTCGGCGTGCGCGCCGCCGTTGATGATGTTGGCCATCGGCACCGGCAGCAGCGAAGCGTGATAGCTGCCGAGGTAGCGGTACAGCGGGACTTCGAGCGTGGCCGCCGCGGCGCGGGCGGTGGCCAGCGATACGCCGAGAATCGCGTTGGCGCCCAAGGACGACTTGTTGTCACTGCCGTCGAGCGCGATCATGGTGCGGTCCACGTCGACCTGATTGAGGGCGTCCAGGCCGACAATCTCGGTGGCGATGCGGTTATTCACGTGTTCCACCGCCTGCAGCACCCCCTTGCCGAGGAAGCGCTCCGCATCGCCGTCGCGCAGCTCCACCGCCTCGTGCTCGCCGGTCGATGCGCCGGACGGGACGGCGGCGCGGCCGAGTGATCCGTCTTCCAGGATCACGTCCACCTCCACGGTGGGGTTGCCGCGCGAGTCCATGATCTCACGTGCCTCTACGAATTCGATATCTCTCACTCGTTGCCTCGCGGCGGAACGTAAGGCCCTCCCGTTGCCGTGTCAACCGCGCAGTCTTGCCGTATTCGAGGGCGCCCCGTACCTTCGTAATATGGAGTTCGAGCTCTCACCGGAAGTGTTCGACCAGGTCATTTTCGCCATGGAAGATCAAGGCTCGAACGCGTACATCCATCGCCGCGACGGCACCCTCGTGCCGCAACCGCCGGACGACCCGTCCGAGTTCGTGCCGCTGCCGGCGTGGAAACCGGTCGATGGCTTCTACCTCATGGAACGGTTCGTGGCATCGGTTTCCAATCCCCACGTGCGCCGGCAACTCCGCTCCGCGCTGTCCACCGGCAGGGGGGTGTTCCGCAGCTTCAAGAACGTGCTCAAGCAGAGCCGCGACCTGGAGCGACGCTGGTACCGGTTCAAGGAAAAGGAGATGCGGCGCGTGGTGCTGGACTGGTACAACCAGGAACGGGAGGCCGCCGGCCTGGAGCGGCTGGGGCCGGAACCGGAGGAGACCGACGACCTGACGGTATCCGACTTCGTGGTAGTCCCCGCGCAGGCGACCCATCTCGACGGCGCGCACCTGGTGGATGTCGAGGCGCTGATGGAGTTGCGCCAGGTCCCGGCGCGCGACCTCGGCAGCCACCTGGAACAGCGCCGCTGTGAGCTCGCCGCGCCCGCATCGCACCTGGTGGTGGCGTGCGCGCCGCAGGACGAGGTCGTCGGCATGGCGTGGGCGCGGGCGTGCAGCGCTGACCAATGGGACTTGGTCCAGCTTGCCGTAATGCCCTACTACCGTGGACTCGGGCTGGCCGCACGCCTGCTGCAGGCTCTCGCGGACCGGGCGGAGGAACAGGGCGTGACGACGCTGCATGCGCAGCTCGGCGCGGCCGCCCTCGGCGTGTCCGGGCTGTTCGAGAAGGTGGGATTCAGCGTCGATTCGCTGCACCTCAAACTGCCGCTCGCCGGCGGCGCGCGGGTCCAGCGGGTAGCAGCCCACGGTGGCACCGCGGTGCGAAGCTAGCCGTTCTCGTCGCCGGCGTCCGCGAGCGGCAGTACCGCCTGCACCGCAGGCGTTCCCGCCAACGTGGGCGGCCCGCGGTCCGGGCCGCCCCGGACGGTAAGGATGTGGGCACGGCCCGCCGCCAGCGCCGCGGCCGCCGCCTCGCCGCCGTGCACGCTCCACGCCACCGCGCCGCCGCCGGCAGACGCCGCCCCGGTGACCGGCAGCAACGCCCAGACCGGGCCCGGCGGCACTGCTTGCTCCGCCTCCTTCAGGCGCGCCGTTATTTCCTGCTGCAATTCCAACGCAAGGCGCGGTGCCGCCGGATCGACCGCTTCGCCGCGCTGCCCGAACCATGCCAGCACCGGGATCGGCGCGGCCTCGCTGAGCAGCAACGCGGCGGGTGTGCCGCGTTGCTGCAGCATCCCTGCTATCGCCACGGCCCAGTCGGTCGCGCTGCCGGACAGCGCCGCGAGCGTGTGGTCCGCCGTCTGCAGGCAGCGCGCCCCGGCCGCCACGTCGGCGAGCCGGGCCACCCGGTCGACCAGGCGATAGGAGGGCAGGCCGGCCGGCGCCGCCGGTGCGGGGGCGGTCGCCGCAGCGGTCAGGTGCCAGCGCAGAAACGCGGCATGAGCCGGGCCGGCGGGCGTGGCTGCCGCCTGCTCCGGCCGGCAGCGCAGCGGCTCCACCGCGAACGGGATGGCGCTGAGCACCGCCGCGGCGTCGGCGTGCGCCGCGGCGGCCAGCCACAGCGTGGTGTCATACGGCACGGCGGTGCCGCCGGCGCCCGGTGGGGAGTGGAGCTGAACCGGCAGGTCGACCTGTTCGCCTGCGGCCAGGGCGGGAGCGGCGACGGTGATGGCGGATGTCACTCCAGCGATGCCGAGCGCGATCTCCGTGGCCTCGCGGTCACGTGCGGCGTTGCGCACGGTGAGCGTGAAAGGATGCGTCTCGTAGAAGGCGGCGAGCGCGGGGTGGAAGCGGCCCGGTGCGATGCGAGCGGTCAACGGCGGCGCTCCGTACAGCGCATGCTCCACGGTGTCGCCGAGTTGCTCGATCGTGACCGACCGCCGCTCGACGCCTTCGGCGAGCGGATCGGCCGCGTGCCATTGCTTCAGATAGCCGGCGGCTGCGGCGAGCAGCAACGCGGCCGACTCCGGGCGGCGCTGCCGCCAGGCACGCTCGGCGGCGTGCGTGGCGCTGTCGGCGAGGGCGGCTGCCATCGCACCGGGCTTCGGGTTGGAGCCGGAGGCAAGCGACCGATCGGCGGCCGGCTCCGGCTGCTCGGCGAACCGGTGCACGCTGCCGGTGGTGCGGTCGAGCAGCAGAAACGCGCCATGCTCGACGCCGGCGGCCAGGCTGAAGGCCTGCGGCAGCCGCTGCCGCGGTTGCGTCTGCAGCAGGCGCAGTGCCCAGCGCGGCACACCGCGGCGGTCCACGTTCCACACCGCGCGCTGCGAGCCGATCAGGAACCGGCCGGCCGCGGTGACCGCAATCGCCTGCACGCCGCCCAACTCCTGCGCCGGCAGGATGGGGGTGACCGCCAGGACCTGGCGCAGGCCGCCGCCGGTGGCGGCAAATGCCCGTATGCGGCGTTCGCGCGGGTCGAATACCCACAGCAACCCGCCGCCGTCGGCGGCGATGGCCGTCGGGGCTACAGTGCCGAGCGGCAGGCGTACGCGCGCGGGCCGGGCGGCGCCGTAGCCGCGCATGGTCAGCGTATCCCCCCCATGCCAGGCGGCGGTGCCGTCCGGGGCAACGGCCAGCAGGGCCGCGGGAGGTGCGGTGCCCTGCCGCGGTCCTGCAAACAGGGCGGGCGGGCCGGCCGCGCGCCGCGCCGCCTGCCAGGCGGACGTGACCACCGCGTCCCCGCTCCACGGTTCCAGTACCACCCGCCCGTCGTGCAGCGGGTACAAGTTTCGCCACGGCGCGCCGGTGGCCGGCGGCTCCTCGCGCCAGGTAAGCCACGCCGCCGTGTCCGGGACAATCTCGAACCGCGGGCCGAGGGCGAGCGGGCCATCCGCAAGCAGCACCAGCACGCCGCCGGTGTAGGCGGCCGCCGCCTGCACGTCGCGGCCGGTAACCGGGCGCTGCACAATCCGGGCCAGGCCGGCGGCCGGCAGCCATGCGCTGCGGTCGGGCGGTGTACCGAGACCGCGCAGGTGGGGAAATCCGCGCGCCTCCGACCACAGCAGGTACCCGTCTCCGGCCGCGGTGGCGGTGACCGCGCCGAGAGACCCGGCCGGCAGCCAGGAATTGCGCACGCCTACCGAGCGCCCCTGCTCGATGAGCTCGCTGCGCAGATGCAACCCGCGGTCGCCTCCGGTCAGCGCCACCTGCAATCGCGTCGTTCCCGTCCGCGCGGCGCCGGTGGTCTCGCCGCCGGGTACGGCGCGGCCGGCAACCGCGGGGCCGTACCACTCGCCGAGCAGCCACGCCACGCCCGCGGCCAGCCGGTCGCCGGTAAGTCGGTCCACCGCGCTGGTGGCAGCCACGGTCACGGTGGTAGTCCGCCGCGCCGCCGGCTGCTGCGCGGCCAACTGCACCGCCGCCAACGCCGCCGCCAGCACCAGTGCCGCCGGCGCGAGCCGCCGGCACCAGCGCGCCCCCGAGCACCCGGCCAC
>JAPPGB010000125.1 GCA_028821475.1 Spirochaetaceae bacterium | reverse complement strand
CTCCCTCGCTACGATGTGGATGCTATCTGCCTACCGCTTCACGCGTTCGCACCCGCCGTTGATGCGCCCTTGCAACTCCTTGACAAGGCCCCCGGCCGCCGCTATAAGTCCTTCCGTATTCATGGTCTACCTCCCCATGGTGTGGTGTCGTGGGGTAGGTAGACCTTTTTTCTGCCTCAGAGTCAATGATTCGCTACCGCTTTCGGCGTTCGCACCCGCGCGTCCGGTACCCGTTGACAGTGGCGGCGCAGGGCCGGTAGCTTGGACGGACCACCTCGCGGGCGATTAACTCAGCGGTAGAGTGCTACCTTCACACGGTAGAAGTCACTGGTTCGATCCCAGTATCGCCCATCTGAGACCTAGCGCAGTTTCTTGCGCATGCGGCGCAGCATGGCGCGGCGCGCGGTGCTGTTCTCGGTGCTGACGCCGCGGCTGCCGTGTCCGGACGGGTGGTGGCTGGCCAGGATCATCAGCATCGCCGCCCCGCATACCACCATCGCCGCGCTGAGCAGTTGGCCGGTGGTGAAGTTCCACGGGCTGAACAGGGCGGGGTTGTCGAGCGGCACGAAGGTGAGCGGAAAGGCCAGCCCCTCGTCCGGCTCGCGCAGGTACTCCACCGCGAACCGCACCACCCCGTAGCCGATCACGTACATGCCCATCAGGAAGCCCGGGAACGGGCTGCGCTTGCGGAACACGAACCAGAGCAGCAGCCACAGGAAGACGCCCTCGAAGAACGCCTCGAACAGTTGCGACGGGTAGCGCGGCAGATTGACCACGGCGGCGCCCTCCGGGATCGGCATGCCGGCGTCCTCCGCCACCTGCCTCACCCACGGCTCCCCGGCCGGGTAGGAGGGCGCGTGCGGGAACACGACGCCGATCGGATGGCTGGTGATGCGCCCGTACAGCTCGCCGTTGATGAAGTTGCCGAGCCGCCCGAAGGTGTACCCGAGCGGCGCCGCGGCGGCGACCAGGTCGGCCACCTCCAGCCCCGGCAGACGCTTGATGCGGCAGTACAGCGCCACCGCCACCACCGCTCCCACCAGGCCGCCGTGATACGACATGCCCTGCAGGCCGACGAACTTCAGCGCTCCGTCCACGCGCTCGAACGGGAACACGATCTGCAGCGGGTTGCGGGCGTAGTAGCCGGTGGGATCGTAGATCAGCACCGAGAACAGCCGCCCCCCCAGCAACACGCCGACGATGCCCCAGAAGAACAGGTTGAGGACCGTGTCGCGGTCGATCTGCAATTCGCGTCTGCGCGTCACGAGATGCAGCACCAGGTAGTAGGTGACTGCAAACGCCACGATGTACATGAGGCCGTACCAGCGAATGGGCAGCCCCGGGATGACTTCCGGCCGCAGCCAGGGAGGGAACTCTACGTAACCAAGCACCGCCCACACTGTACCGCAAACAGGCGTTATACTTCTTCTTAGTGTCGTGTCCTCCGTACATGCATGAAGACGGAGCCGCCGCGCGACGACGATGGCGACGGCACCCGGCACGCGCGCGCCCGCTGCCGCGCACACGAACGGGGGCGCTGTCGGCGGGGCTGTTGTGCCTGCTCGCGCTCGCGCCGTGCGCCATGGCGCAGGAAGAGCAGCAGGCACGCCGTGCCGGCGAGGTGTTCGCCGAAGTGCTCCAGTTTCTGCTGGAAAACTACGTGGACGAAACGCGCCTCAACCCGGAGACGCTGCTCGACGGCGCGCTCGAAGGCATGTTCGAAGCGCTCGACGATCCGCACTCCGCCTACGTGCAACCCTCCGACGTGCGCCAGATCACCGACCTGACGCGCGGCGAGTTCGGCGGCGTGGGGATGTACATCGGCCGCCACGCGGACGGCGGCTTCGAGGTGATCTCGCCGATCGAGGGCAATCCCGCGCACCGCGCCGGGGTGCGCGCCGGCGACCTGATCATGGCGATCAACGGCGAGTCGGCGGCGGAGTTCGACCTCGCCGACATCGTCGCGCGGCTGCGCGGCCCGCCCGGCACCACGGTGACCATGACCCTGTTGCGCGACGGGTCGATCGAGTTCGACACCGTGATGGAGCGGGAGATGATCGAGGTGGAAACGGTGCGTTTCGGCATGATCGGCGAGCGGATCGGCTACCTGCGCATCGTGCAGTTCACGCTGCTGACACCGGAACGGGTGTCGGAGGCGCTGCACGAACTCGGCGGCGCGGCGGCGCTGATCATCGACCTGCGCAGCAATCCTGGCGGGCTGCTCGGGTCGGTGGTGCAGGTGGCCGACTACTTCCTGTCGGACGGAGTGATCGTTTCCACCCAGGCGCGCGTCGATGCCGACAACGACGTGCACCGAGCCGGACCCGCGGCCACGATCGTCGATGCCTCGGTCCCCATCGTGATCCTGATCGACCGCGGCTCGGCGTCCGCTTCCGAGATCCTGGCGGCCGCGCTCGGCGAGAGCGGGCGCGGCTTTCTGCTTGGTGAACAGTCCTACGGCAAGGCGTCGGTGCAGCAGGTGCGCCGCTTCGGCAGCCGGGCGGTGAAGCTCACCACCGCCTACTACCTGACGCCGAGCGGCGCGAGCATCGACCAGGTGGGCATCAGCCCGCACCTCGCGTTCGGCGACACGCAGCGTACCGAGGAGGAAGAGGCCGAGATCACCGAGCTGTTCGAGGGCGGGCACATTCGCCGTTTCGTGCGCGAGCATGCCGATCCGAGCGAGGCGCTGATCGAGGAGTTCATCAGCGAGTTGCGCGACTCGGGGGTCGATTTGCCGCGCCGCATGCTGCGCAAGCTGGTGCACGACGAGGTGGTGCGCCGCATGCCGGAACGTCCGGTGTACGACCT
Organism: Spirochaetaceae bacterium; assembly: GCA_028821475.1. Classification (GTDB taxonomy): domain Bacteria; phylum Spirochaetota; class Spirochaetia; order SZUA-6; family Bin103; genus Bin103. Next base: position 843 of record JAPPGB010000125.1, on the reverse strand, counting down.
GCGCTTCGACGGCGTGCTGCGCGAGGCGGTGCGCATGCTGGACCTCGACCTGGTGCCCGCCCGCGACGCCTGGCAGTTGCGCGAACCGGCCGCCGCGGCCGCATTCTAGCGGCGCGTGGTGCGACCCGGCGGCACCCCGAGCGCCGGCGCCGTTACGCCGCCGGCTGCCCGCGCCGCGCGCCGCTGAAGAGGTGCGCCAGCTCCTGGTGGCGGACGCGCGGCCCGGCGCCGTGCTGCACGTCGACCGTGCCGACCACCACTACCTGGTGCGCGTGCTGAGGCTGGGCCCGGGCGCCGTGATTCCGGTGGCGGACGCCGCCGGGCGGCGCACGCGCGCCACGGTAATGGACGTGACCCGCGGCCGGGTGCGCCTGCTCGTCGACGCCGAACGCGGCGCACAGGCCGCGCACGCCACCGCGCCGGCGCCGGGCGCGGTCGTTCTGGTGCAGGCGCTGCCGAGGGGAGCGCTGATGGATCGCGTGGTGCGGCAGGCGACCGAACTGGGCGCGATCCGCATTGTGCCGGTGGTTGCCGACCGCACCCAGGGCCGCGCCGACCCGGCGGCGCAGGAGCGGCGCCGGCAGCGCTGGCAGCGCATCGCCCGCCAGGCGGCGCAGCAGAGCGGCTCCGCGCCGCCGCCGATCGATCCGCCCGTGTCCGTGCGCCGCTACCTGGAGCGCGCACCCGCGCACGGCCTCGGCCTGCTGTTCCGGCCCGGCGCAGCCCTGCTGCATGCCGGCGCGCTTCACGCGCCCGGTGCGTTTGACGCGCCCGGTGCGTTTGACGCGCCCGGTGCGCTTCACGCGCCCGGTGCGTTGCCGCTCGCGGCGGGCGCGGCGGGCG
>JAPPGB010000124.1 GCA_028821475.1 Spirochaetaceae bacterium | reverse complement strand
AGCGCGACCGTCTCCTCGTCGTTCATCGCCATGCGGGCGAACGTGTTGCGGATGTACTGCGCGGCTGCCGCCGGGTCCGGGTTGCCGCCCGGCCCCTCCGGGTTCACGTAGATAAGACCCATGTGGTCGGCGCCGAGCGGTCCCTGGATCTCGCCGTCGGCGTCGTGGCGCTCGTCACCGAGCCACTCGGTCTCCGCCCCCCAGTCGGTCTCGTCGGCCTCCCACACGTCGGGACGGCCGAAGGCGAACCCGAAGGTCTTGAACCCCATCGACTCCAGCGCGCAGTTGCCGGCGAAGATGATCAGGTCGGCCCACGACAGGTTGCGGCCGTACTTCTGCTTTACCGGCCACAACAGGCGGCGCGCCTTGTCGAGGTTGCCGTTGTCCGGCCAACTGTTCAGCGGTGCGAAGCGCTGGTCGCCGGAACCGCCGCCGCCACGCCCGTCGGTGATGCGGTAGGTACCCGCGGCGTGCCAGGTCATGCGGATGAACAGCGGTCCATAGTGGCCGTAGTCCGCCGGCCACCAGTCCTGCGAGGTGGTCATCACCCGCTCGACGTCCTGCCGCAACTCCGCGACGTCGACGTTCTTGAATGCCTCGGCGTAGTTGAAGCCGCCGCCCATCGGATCGGAGGCGGGCGAGTTCCGGCGCAGGGACTTCAGGCTGAGCTGATTCGGCCACCAGGTTTGGTTCGTGGTCATTGCATCTCCAAAATGGCAAGCTGCCAGTGTCAGGGCGGCCGCCGTCGCGGCTGCCCGCTATAGCGCGGCCGTCGGTCGACTCCGGCCACACGCGGTATTGTAGCCGCAATCGTCAGCGCCGCGTCAACTCTCGGCAGGGGCGGCGCGAGGCGTTGCGAGATCGGTTCAGCGTCGCTCCTCCGGGATCAGGCCGCGCGGTGCGAAGCGCAGAACGAGCAGCAGGACCGCCCCCATCACGATCGGCCGCGTGTGGGCTGCGCTGGCCAGGAGGTGCGCCTTGAGCGGGCTCTCCGGCGCCATCGGGGCGGTGACCAGCTCCATCACCTGCAGGCCCACCGGTTCCGCCTGGACCCACACGTACCAGACCAGGAAGCCGCCGAGCACGGCGCCCCAGTTGTTGCCCGAGCCGCCCACGATCACCATCACCCAGATCAGAAAGGTGAAACGCATCGGCTGGTAGGAGGCCGGCGTAAACTGACCGTCGAGCGTGGTGAGCATGGCGCCGGCGATGCCGATAACCGCCGAGCCGAGCACGAACACCTGCAGGTGGCGGGCGGCGACGTCCTTGCCCATGGCGCGGGCGGCCGTCTCGTTGTCGCGAATGGCGCGCATCATGCGGCCCCACGGCGAGCGCAACGCGGTCTCCGACAGCCAAGTGAGAATCACCAGCACGAGCAGGAACAGGCCGGCGTAGCACAGCTTCACGACGATCGAGGACAGATCCACCTCCGACACGCCGAGCGCCGCGGCCCACTCGCCGAACCACACCGCGTTCTGCAGGTCGATCTCGTAGGGGACCGGCCGCGGCAGGCCGGTGACGTTCTTGACCCCGCGCGTCAGCCACTCCTCGTACTTGAGGATGGCGACGATGATCTCCGCGATGCCCAGGGTGGCGATCGCGAGGTAGTCGGACCGCAGGCTGAGGCTGATCTTGCACACCCAGGCCGCCGCGGCGGCGAACGCACCGCCGACCAGCCAAGCGACGACGATCGGCAGGCCGAGGCCGCCAAGGTAGCCGGTCACGGTCGGATCGATCGCCTCGACCGCCTCCACGGCGGGCGCGAACACGGCTCTGGCGGCCAGGGCACCACCGATCAGGAGCAGCGCGACCGCCAGCCGCCGAAGCCACCGCTTGCCGAGACGGCGGCGGACGAACAGCACGGCGAACACGGTGAGCGCCGCCAGCGCCAGCCCCACCAGCACGCCGCCGCCGCCGGCGCGCCAGGCAGCGGCCACCGGCGGCATGGCGACCAGGATGCCTGCCAGCCCGCCGAGCGCGGCGAAGCCCATCACGCCGGCGTTGAACAGGCCCGCGTAGCCCCACTGGATGTTGACCCCGAGCGTCATGATGGCCGAGATCAGGCACAGGTTGACGATCGCCAGCGCCAGCGACCAGCTCTGCACCACGCCGACCAAGCACACCAGTGCCGCCATGGCCGCGAACAGGGCCGGCTTGCGGGGCGCCCGCGCCAGCCACGAGCCGACACGCCCGCTCACGTGGACTTGCCCCCGAAGATGCCGGTGGGCCGTACCAGCAGCACCACCACCAGGATGCCGAACGACACCGCGAACTTGTAGTCGGTGGACAGCAACTGCACCAGGCCCTCCGGCCGCCAGCCCTCCGGTCCCAGGTAGCTCAGGAATTTCTTGTAGGGATAGGTGAGCAGCACGTCCGAGAACGCCACCACGAAGCCGCCCGCGATGGCGCCGAGCGGACTGCCCAGGCCGCCGACGATGGCGGCCGCGAAGATCGGCAGCAGCAGCGACAGGTAGACGAACGGCTTGAAGCTCTTGTCCAGGCCGTACAGGGTCCCGGCCACGGCGGCGAGGGCTCCGACGATGATCCAGGTGACCGCCACCACCCGTTCCGGGTTGATGCCGGACAGCAGCGCCAGGTCCTCGTTGTCCGAGTAGGCGCGCATCGACTTGCCGGTGCGGGTGCTGCCGAGGAACCAGAACAGCCACAGCACCAGGATCGCGGTCGCCGCGACGGTGATGGTCTGCGTGGTCTTGATGGCGAGTCCTTCGCGCAGCCCGGTGGCCTCCTTGAACTGGCGCACGCTGACCACGAACCGGGTGCCGTCGGTAAATACCTGGTCGTCGGGGCCGATCACGAAGCGGATCAGCCCACCCACCACGAACATGACGCCCACCGAGGCCACCATCAGGATCACTGGCGCGGCCTTCTTGCGGCGGTAGAAACGGTACACCCAGCGATCGGTCACCACGCACAAGCCGGCGCCGGCCGCGATTCCGACGGGAAGCGCCAGCAGTGCGGTTGGCAGGGGAGCGATGCCGACTTGCCAGGACTGCAGCAGCCAGGTGACGAGAATGGTGACCATGGCGCCGAACGCCATGGTCTCGCCGTGGGCGAAGTTGGAGAAGCGCAGCACGCCGTACACCAGCGTGACGCCGAGGGCGCCAAGGGCGAGCTGGCAGCCGTACACGGCGGCGGGCACGAGCACGAAGTTGGCCAGGAGCACCACCGCGTTGACGAGGTCGGTCACCGGTCAGCCTCCCAGAAAGGAGCGGCGAATCTCGGGGTCCGCCAGCAGTTCGCCGCCCGGGCCGGTGTGGCGGTTGCGGCCCTGCACCAGCACGAACCCGGTATCGGCCAGTGCCAGCGCCTGGCGGGCATTCTGCTCGACGATGAGGACCGCGACGCCGCCGGAGGCGATGTCGACGATGCATTCGAACAGCTCCTTGGTGACGATGGGCGACACGCCGGCGGTGGGCTCGTCGAGCATCAGCACGCGCGGCCGGTTCATCAATGCGCGCCCGATCGCCACCTGCTGGCGCTGGCCGCCGGACAGCTCGCCCGCCGGCTGGCGGCGCTTTTCCCGCAGCACCGGGAACAGGCGGTACACCTCGTTCAAGGTGCCGGAGATGTCGTCGCCGCGGATGAACGCGCCCATCTCCAGGTTCTCCTGCACGGTCATCGACCGGAACACGTTGTCGGTCTGCGGCACAAAGCCCATGCCCCTGCGCGCCCTCGCCTGCGGCGCCAGCGCGGTGATCTCCTCGCCGGCAAGATGCACGCTGCCGGCGCGCAGGTTCAGCAGCCCGAACAGCGCCTTCATGGCGGTCGACTTGCCGGCGCCGTTGGGCCCCACCACTACCGCGATCTCCCCCTCGTCCACGGCCACCGAACAGCCGCGCAGAATGTCGGGACCGCCGTAACCGCCGGTCAGCGCCTCGCCCTCCAACAAGCTCATGCCCGGGGTTCCACGCTGCGCCCGTCGCGGGTCACCGACCCGGAGCCGAGGTACGCCTCGACTACCCGCTCGTCGGACTGCACCTCGGGAGCCGATCCCTGGGTCAGCACCTTTCCCTCCACCATGACGATGACCGGGTCGCAGAGCAGGGAGATCAGCTCCATGTCGTGCTCGATGATGCAGAACGTGTAACCGCGATGCAGATTGAGGCGCAGAATGGCGCCGGAGATCTCCTTGAGCAGAGTGCGGTTGACCCCGGCGCCGACCTCGTCGAGCAGCACCACGCGCGGCTGGGCCATCATGGTGCGCCCGAGTTCGACCAGCTTCTTTTGCCCGCCCGACAGGTTGCCGGCGAGTTCGTCCGCCACGGCATCGAGCTTCAGGAACTCGATCACCTCCTCCGCCCTGGTGCGTAGCGCGGCCTCCTCGGCGCGAACCCTGCCGGGCCGAAGCCACACGTTGGGCAAGCGCTCGCCGGACTGGCCGCCCGGCACGGTCATCAGATTCTCTCTGACCGTCAGCGTGGAGAATTCGTGCGCGATCTGGAAGGTGCGCAGCACTCCCTTGGCGAACAACTCGTGCGGCTGCAGCCCGGTGATCTCTTCGCCATCCAGGTACACGTGCCCGGCAGTGGGCCGGTGCACGCCGGCGATGACGTTGAACAGGGTCGTCTTGCCGGCGCCGTTGGGGCCGATCAGGCCGGTGATGGCGCCGCGCTCGATGGTGAGCGACGCGCCGTCGACGGCACGGATGCCGCCGAAGCGCATGTGCAAATCCTGTACGGAAATCATCCGTTCCCGCCCGCGCCGGACCGGCGCCCCATCGGGCGCCGGCGGGCGAACCGGGTCGGGCCACCCGCCCCGGCCCGCTCGCGCGCCCTGCCGAGGACGGCCGGCGGCCCGTGGGACTGCTACCGGTAGCGGACGACCACGAGCTTGCCGTCCTCGACCGCCATCTGCTGGTAGTTGCCTGCGCTCTCGCCCGCGCCCACCAGTTCCACCGCCGACGCGCCGACGTAGTCGATGTCGCCCCCGTCCGCGAGGATGGCGAGCGCCTTGGCCAGCTCACCGGGGAAGATCTGCTCGCCGGGCGCGTTGGCCACCGCCATGACGTGGTCCTTGAACGCCCCGCTGTCGGTCGACCCCGCCGCCTGCATGGCCAGCAGGATCAGGGCGGCCGCGTCGTACGACTCCTTCACGAACGGCTGGCTGGCCGACTCCAACATGTCGCCGAGCTTGGCGGCGCCGGGACTGTCGGTGCCGGGCACGGTGCCGATCGACCCGTCAAGATCGGGTCCGATCGCCTCCAACAGGCTCTCGCCGATCATACCGTCGGGGAGAAAGAAGTGGTCGAAAGCGCCCGAATCGAGCGCCCCCTGGATGATTCCCTTGCCGCCCTGGTCGAGGTAGCCGGCCACGATCAGGATGTCGCCGCCGACCGCCGCGAGTGCAGCAACCTCGGCGCTGTAGTCGCCCTTGCCGTCCTCGTGCGGAGTGGAAATGGTGATGGTCCCGCCGCGCTTCGTGACGTTGGCCTCGATGCTGTCCGCGAGGCCCTTGCCGTAGTCGTTGTTGGTGTAGGTCATCGCGGCTTCCTCGATGCCCATCTCCTGCAGGATGTCGGCGATCACCTCGCCTTGCCGGGCGTCGGACGGCGCGGTGCGGAAGAACAGCCCGTCGTCCTCGATCGTCGACAGCGCCGGCGAGGTGGCCGACGGGGAGATCATCACGATGCCGTTGGGCTTGGCCACCTGCTGCAGCATGGCGATGGTCACGCCCGAGCAGTCGCCGCCGACAATGGCATCGACCCGATCCGCGGTCACCAGCCGCTCAGCCGCCGCAACCGCCGCCGCAGAGTCGATGCAGGTCGTATCGCCCCGGACCGCGGTCACCTGCAGGCCGCCGAGCAGCGCGCCGCTGTCGTTGACCTCCTTGATAGCGAAATCGGCGCCATCTCCCATCGGCCCCACCAACGACTCGATCGGGCCGGTAAAGCCTAGCAGCACGCCGAGCTTAACATCCTCCGCGAACGCTGTGCCGAGTGGCAGCAGCACCATCAACCCGAAAGCGGCAACACGTCTCATTCGAACACCTCCTGTGCTCTATTGTGCTCCTGTTCGATTGCGTCCGAGGACGGCGACATCACGACCTCGACCGCCTGCCATTCAAGTGTACCGCGAGTATCGAAGCGGCACAATCAAGCATCGTTTCCATGGCGGCGATCGGAGGCGCGCGGGGACGCCGCGGGACGCGCGGGACGCGCGGGGACGCCGCGGGACGCGCGGGACGCGCGGGACGCGCACACGGTTGACCGTGGCGCGCCGGCTGAATACTATGGCAAGGCTATTCCGAGGATGCTGGCTGATCGGCGATGCGTGCACATCGATTCTCCCCGCCTCCCGTGTCACGGGGGCGACCGTGTCCATTCCACGCGGCGGACCCACTCCACGCGGCAGCCCGGCGGTGAGGCTGTACGGCCGCTCCGCGGCAGGGAAGACGATGACAACCGATGCCCAAGCATCGCCCGCCTGCCGGCTCTTTCGGACCAGGCATTCATGCATGACGGATTCCGGAGGTAGCTGATGGGAGCAGCAATTCGTTCGCTTGGCGCCTACGTGCCCAAACGGCGAATGTCGAACCACGAGTTCGAGGAGTTCCTCGACACCTCCGACGAGTGGATTCAGTCCCACACCGGAATCAAGTTCCGCCACGTTGCGAGCGCGGACGAAGCGCCGTCCGACCTGGGATTCCGTGCCGCCGAGCAGGCGCTCGACCGCGCCGGCCTGTCGCCGGATCAACTGGGCATGGTCCTGGTCGCCACTGCATCCGGCGACCATCTCGGGTTTCCGTCCACCGCGTGCATCATTCAGGACAAGCTGGGCGCCCGGAACTCGGCCGCCATGGATCTGCTGGTGGGTTGCACCGGGTTCGTGTACGGACTGGAGACGGCCAAGGGGTTGATCGCCTCGGGTGCGGCGGAGCATATCCTGCTGGTCGGCAGCGAAGTGCTCACCCGTATCATGGACTGGGAGGATCGCAACACCGCCGTACTGTTCGGCGACGGCGCCGGCGCCGCGGTGATCTCCCACTCCAACAACGGATGCGGCATCCTGGACTCGTTCCTGCGCTCGGACGGTTCGGGTGCGCGGGCGCTGGCGCGCGAGGTGGGCGGCACCCGGAGTCCGTTCAAGCCGGGCGAGACCGATCATCGCGAGCTGCTCCTCAAGATGGAGGGGCGTATGGTATATAATTTTGCCGTACAAGTAATTGTCGATACCGTGGCGACGATCCTCAAGCGCAACGGGCTGACCATAGCCGACATCAAGTACATCGTTCCCCATCAAGCCAACGAACGGATTATCGAAGCCGCTGCCAGGCGCAGTCGCATACCGCGGGACAAGTTCTTCGTGAACATCGCCGAATATGCGAACACGTCCGCGGCCACCATACCGATCGCCCTCAACGACCTGGTGGAGCGGGAGCTGCTCGACAAGGGAGACCTGATCGTGACGGCAGGCTTCGGCGCCGGTCTGACGTTCGGCGGCAATCTCGTGCGCTGGTAGCGGGTGGCCGCAGCCTACCGGCGCGTCGCTGCGCTCAAGACCGTCGACTCATTCCAGGATTACCTGCACAGCCTCGGCATCGACGGCCAACTGCCGTTCGCCGGCGCGGACGCCGATGCCGGCATCGCGCCGTTGGCGGAGCCGTTGCATCTGCCGGGCGGTCGCACCGTGGGCAACCGGTTCTGCATTCAGCCGATGGAGGGCTGGGACGGAGCGCCCGACGGCACTCCCACCGAGCTGGTACGGCGGCGCTGGCGCGGGTTCGGCGCCAGCGGGGCAAAATTGATCTGGGGCGGTGAGGCCACCGCGGTCGAGCACCAGGGACGCGCCAACCCCAACCAGTTGCGCCTGGAGGATGACACGGCCGCCGCGCTGGCCGCCTTGCGCGCCGAGCTGGTGGCGGTGCACGAACAGCGGTTCGGGCGCAGCGACGACTTGCTGGTGGGCCTGCAACTTACCCACTCGGGCCGGTTCTGCCGGCCTAACGCCAAGCAGCGCGCGGAGCCGGTCACGCTGTACGCGCATCCGCTCCTGGACCGGAAGTTCGCGGTCGACGCCGGCCGCTGCACCGCCTCCGACGAGCAGGTGGCGGCCATCGTGGAACGCTTCATCGCCGCCGGCGAACTGGCCTGGCAGGCGGGTTATGGGTTCGTCGACGTGAAACACTGCCACGGCTACCTGGGCCACGAGTTTCTCAGCGCGGTGGACCGCCCGGGCCGTTACGGCGGCAGCTTCGAGAACCGCACCCGCTTTCTGCGTGAGGTAGTAGCGGGTTTGCGGCGCCGGGTGCCCGACCTGCTGATCGGGGTGCGGCTCAGCGCCTTCGACCTGATTCCGTTCGAACCCGGCGGCCAGGACCGGGTCGGCGTTCCTGCCGGCGGTGCTGCGCCGTACCGCTGGGGATTCGGCGCCGCGGCGGACGATCCGACCGTGTACGACCTGGCGGAGCCGATCCGCTTTCTCGCCCTGCTCGAGGAACTCGGCGTGTTCCTGGTCAACCTGACCGCCGGCAGCCCCTACTACAACCCGCACATCCAGCGGCCGGCGCTGTTTCCGCCGTCGGACGGCTACCTGCCGCCGGAAGATCCGCTGGTCGGCGTGGCGCGGCAGATCGACGTGGTGCGGCAGCTCAAGGCACGCTTTCCCGGCTTGATCATGGTCGGCAGCGGCTACAGCTACCTGCAGGAGTGGCTGCCGCAGGTCGCCGGCGCGGTGCTGGCCGGCGGCTGGGCGGATGCGGTCGGCCTCGGGCGCATGACACTGTCCTACCCCACCCTGCCGGATGACCTGCTGGCCGGACGGCCGCTGCAGCGCAAGCGCATCTGCCGTACGTTCAGCGACTGCACCACCGCGCCGCGCAAGGGGTTGATCTCGGGCTGCTTCCCGCTCGATCCGTTCTACCGGAATCGCGACGAGGCGGGCGAGCTGCGGCGTATGAAGCAGAGCGTGTCATGACCCGTGCCGCGAATCCGGCGCTCGCCGGCGTGGCCGGCCGGGGCTGACCATGGCCGGGACGCGCCGCGACCGCGCGCAACAGGTGGCGGTGCTGCGGGTACAGGGCACGGGCAGCCACCGGACCCCCGACCTGCTCGCGGTTGAGGAACCGCTTGAGATTCGCGTGCACCGTGCCGGTACCCCGGCGCAGGAGGGAGACCGCAACGTGGCCGTAACCATGCGCACGCCCGGCCACGACTTCGAACTCGCCGCCGGGTTCCTGTTCAACGAAGGCTTCATCCGCCGCCCCGGCGACCTGGTCGACGTCAGCTACTGCCCGCGCGAGGACAACGTGGTGCGCGCTTCGCTGGCCGGCGACACCAGTCACATCGCCGGGCGCGGACTCGATGCCCGCGGCGAGCCCCTGCCGGCGTCGGCGAGCTGCGGCGTGTGCGGCAAGGACTCGATTGCCGCGGTGCTGGCCACGGTTCCGGAGCCCGCCGCGCCCGGCGATGCCGAGTCCGGCCCGAACGTGGACGTGGCGGTACTGCACGGCCTGCCGGAGGAGCTGCGCCGCCACCAGCGCACGTTCGCACAGACCGGCGGATTGCACGCGGCGGCGTGGTTCGGCGCCGGCGGCGGGCTGCGGCTGCTGCGCGAGGACATCGGGCGCCACAACGCGCTCGACAAGCTGATCGGCCACGCGTTGCTCGCCGGCGCGCTGCCGCTGCGCGATGCGGTGGTGCTGTTCAGCGGCCGTACCGGATTCGAGCTGGTGCAGAAGGCCGCATGTGCCGGCATCCGCTTCCTGGCGGCGGTCGGCGCCCCCTCCAGCCTGGCCTGCGAGCTGGCGCAGGAGCTGCGCATCACGCTGGTCGGCTTCCTGCGCGACGGGCGCTGCAACATCTACACCGGCGCCGGCCGGGTTACGGGAATCGCATAGGGCACGCCAACGGCTGTCTGCGCGCGGGTCAGCTTCGCTCCGGTTGCTCGGGGCGGTTCTGTACGAACTGGAAGCCGAAGCGCCCCTTGATGCACAGGTGACCGTGGGTCACCGAGTGGTCCGCCGGCGAGGTGACCTTGACGATCTCCTCGTCCTGTACATGCAGCTCCAGGTTGCAGCCGACGCCGCAGTAGGAGCACACGGTGCGGGTCACCTCCTGCCGCGACTCGTCCCAGGTGCCGGCGGCGCGGTGGTCATACTCGCTCTTGAACATGAGCGCCCCGGTCGGACATACGCCGATGCAATTGCCGCAGTAGACGCACGCCGAATCGGGCAGCGGCTGCTCGTATTCGGTGGCGATGCGGGCATCGAAGCCGCGTCCCGCCACCGCGATGGCGAACGTGTTCTGGGCGTCCTCGCCACACGCCTCGACGCACTTGTAGCACAGAATGCAGCGCTTGTAGTCGCGTACGTACAGGTCGTCCTGCACCTTGGCCGGCTGGCCGACGGTGGCCGCGGTGGTCCCGTCGGGGACCGCGTGGTGGCCGGCGTGCTGCCGCTCCCGCTCGCCGGGTGCGGCGCCCGGCGCCGGCGGGCCGAACCGCTCCGGCTCGGCGCCGTAGGCGGCCTGCCAGCGATGCACGGCCTCACCGGCGCAGCTCAGGTCCACCGAGGAAGCGAGCAGCTCCAGCACCAGGCGGCGGCTGTGGCGGACGCGCTCGGAGTCGGTACGCACCTGCATGCCATCGGCGGCGGCGCGCGCGCACGCCGGCACCAGGGCGCGGGAGCCCTCCAGTTCGACCACGCACACGCGGCACGCGTTGACCGGGGTCAGGTTGTCGGCGAAGCACATGGTGGGGGTTTCGATCGCCAACTGCCGGCAGGCATCGAGAATGGTGGCGCCCTCCGCCACCTGTACCGTGTGCCCGTCCACCGTGAGGGTCACGCTGCGCCGCGATTCGTTCACTATCCTTCTCCGTTGCGATCGAGCAGCCCGAGGCGCAGCGCCGACTGCAATGCCGAGGCGGCCGTGTGGCCGAGACCGCAGATCGATGCGTCGCTCATCACCTGTGCCAGATCGGCGAGCAGCGCCTGCTCCGCGCCGCCGCCGGCGGCCCACCGCTGCAGCGCCTCTTCCTGGCGCACCGTGCCCACCCGGCACGGCACGCACTGGCCGCACGACTCGTCGCGGAAGAACTGCGCGATGCGGCGCGTAATGTCCAGGAAGTCGGTGCCGGGTGCGAACGGCATCACGACGCCGGAGCCGAGCGTGGTGCCGGCGGCGCGCGTGTCCTCGAAGGTGAGCGGCAGATCGAGATGCTCCGAGCCGACGAAGCTGCCGGCGGCGCCGCCGAGCAGGATGGCACGCGGCTGGCCGCCGGTGGTGCCGCCGGCCAGCGCGAGCAGATCGCGCAGGGTGGTGCCGAACTCCACCTCGTAGACGCCCGGCCTGGCCACCGCGCCGGACAGGCAGAACAGCTTGGGGCCGGTGGACTGCTCGGTGCCGACCGCCGCGTAGGAGCGGCCACCGCCGAGCATGATCGGCAGCAGGTTGATCAGCGTCTCCACGTTGTTGACCGCGGTCGGCTTGCCGAACAGGCCCGCCTCGGTCGGATAGGGCGGCTTGCTGCGCGGCTCGCCGCGGAATCCCTCCAGCGAGTTGAACAGCGCCGTCTCCTCGCCGCAGATGTAGGCGCCGGCACCGCGCCGCACTTCGACGTCGAAGTCGACCCCGAGGCCCATGATGTCGCTTCCGAGCAGGCCCCAGGCGCGCGCCTGTGCGATGGCATGCAGCAGGCGGCGGGTGGCCAGCGGGTACTCGCCGCGGATGTACAGGTAGCCGGTGGTGGCGCCGGTGGTGAAGCCGGCGATCACCAGCGCCTCGATCACGGCGAACGGATCCTGCTCCATCACCACCCGATCCTTGAACGTACCCGGTTCCGACTCGTCGGCGTTGCACACCACGTAGTGCGGGCGCGCCGCGGCGCCCGCTACCGCCTCCCACTTGGCGGCGGTCGGGAACGCGGCGCCGCCGCGGCCCTGCAGCCGGGAGTCGCGCAACTCGCGCAGCACGCCGACGGGCCCGAGCTCGACAGCGCAGCGCAGCGCGGAGCAGCCGCCGTGGCGGCGGTAGTCGCTGAGGCTCTCGGGATCGGCCCGCCCTACCCGCCGCAGCAGGGTCAGCTTCGCGGCGGCGGCCGGGTCGGCCGCCTGCGGTACGGAGTGCAGCGCGGGCGACGCGGCAGCGCTCGCCGGCCCCGCTG